>DATKWV010000209.1:0-9114 GCA_035529405.1 Sedimentisphaerales bacterium
GGGCAGGATTGTCTGTGCGGTCGGCTCAGCAGGTGTAAAACTGAATCCACTTAAACTTTCCTGCAAACTTGACGCAATGACAGTTTTCAGCAACGGCGCGCCGGCAAGGTTCGATGCCAAAAAGGCGGAAAAAATCGTTTCGCAGACATCTCACACGATAACGGTGGATTTGGGCACAGGGTCAGCAACGGATTTCTGTTACGGCTGTGATTTAAGCAAAGAGTATGTGAAAATTAACGCCGAATACCACACTTAACACAAATAAGCCCAACCACCAGCCGGGCTTATATTGTGTAAACTACAATTTCATTCCGCTGTGACTTTGCGTTTTTTTGTGCTTACATGAGCAAAAACACTTGAAAATTTGCGCCGTTTGGTTAAACTGCAACACAATTTTGAATGTGCGGGTAAACCAAGGATAACATGGTTAATTACTAAAGGAGTGACGCAAGTGAGATTTCTCAGGAATTCAATTATGTTTTTAGTGCCGGTATTGGTATTGACCGCGACGGCAACGGCGACCGAAACAGCCGATGCCGAAGTTGTGAGTATTCCGACCGTTTGGTGGATAGCGCCTGTTGGTGCGGTACTTGCCTTGATTTTTGCAGTTTATTTCTACAGGAAGGTGATGGCTGCGCCCGAAGGCAATGAGAAAATGATAGAAATCGCCAACTATGTTCGAGAGGGCGCTTATGCGTATTTGTTCAGACAGTACGGCGTAGTTTCATTGGTCTTTCTTGTTCTGGTGGTTATCTTTGCTGTGCTGGCTTATTTGGGTGTACAGAACCCGTTTGTGCCGGTGGCATTTCTGACAGGCGGCTTTTTCAGCGGTTTGTGTGGTTTTCTGGGCATGAAGACCGCAACAAACGCCTCTTCGCGTACGGCCTATGGCGCTTCAAAGAGTTTGAATAGCGGCCTGCAGGTCGCTTTCCGCAGTGGTGCGGTCATGGGCCTGGTGGTTGTAGGCTTCGGCCTGCTGGATATTTCGCTTTGGTACCTGGTACTGGACAAGCTGGTTTATACCGCTGAGCACATGAGAGAGGGTCTATCGTTTCTGGGCCTGACACTGGTAAAAGCCGGTATGGGTACCGAGCACAAGCTCAGTGAAATCACAACCACAATGATTACTTTCGGCATGGGAGCTTCGACACAGGCGCTGTTTGCCCGTGTCGGCGGCGGCATTTATACCAAGGCTGCTGATGTCGGCGCGGACCTGGTCGGCAAGGTCGAGGCGGGAATACCGGAGGACGACCCGAGAAACCCCGCTACCATTGCCGACAACGTCGGTGACAACGTCGGGGACGTGGCCGGTATGGGAGCCGACCTTTATGAAAGTTACTGCGGCTCGATTCTTGCCACCGCGGCGCTGGGGGCTGCGCTGGTACTCGGCTCTCAGCAGCAAGTGCTGCAGGCGGTACTTAGCCCCATGCTTATAGCGGGTATCGGTATTATACTTTCAATCATCGGTATTTTTATGGTCCGATGCAGGGAAGACGCCACCCAAAAGAACCTTCTGAGGGCTTTACTTTTCGGCACATTGGGAAGCAGTGTTCTTATTATTGTTGCCGTAGCCGGTTTGGCGGCGGCAGGGTGGATTACCTGGGGCGTGTTCGGTTCGGTCGTGTCCGGCTTAGTTGCCGGGGTGCTCATCGGGCAGTTCACGGAATATTATACCTCGGACGAATACAAACCGACACGTGGTATCGCCGAGCAGACCAATATGGGCGCCGCAACGACAATTATTGACGGCTTTTCTACCGGGATGTACTCTGCGGGACTGCCGGTGGTGACTATAGTGATTGGGATTCTCTGTGCGTTTGGTTTTGCAGGGGGCTTTTCGGACATCTCCATGGGTTTGTACGGAATAGGTTTTGCCGCTGTGGGTATGCTGTCAACCCTTGGTATTACTCTGGCCACGGATGCCTACGGGCCGATAGCCGACAATGCCGGCGGCAATGCGGAAATGAGCGGCCTGGGGCCGGAAGTAAGAAAACGCACCGATGCCCTCGATGCACTCGGCAATACTACCGCAGCAACGGGAAAAGGCTTTGCTATCGGCTCGGCTGCTTTAACAGCGATGGCCCTGCTGGCTGCATTAATATGGGAGGTCCGTATCTGGGTCGGCAGACTGGCGATGGAAAGTGCCGACGGAATATATAAGGTTGGCAGCACCTTGTTCTCAAACTCCGGTGAAATTGCCGGAACTATAAATGCCCAGACCGCAGGTATTATGGATTTCGTTAATGCCTATAATCTTAATATCATGAACCCGAAATTGATAGGCGGCATCTTTCTCGGTGCAATGATGGCCTTTGTATTCTGTGCAATGACGATGAAGGCTGTCGGCAGGGCCGCAGGTGCTATGGTCAACGAGGTCCGCCGCCAGTTCAGAGAAATTGAAGGTATCATGGAGGGCACCGGCAAGCCTGATTATGCCCGTTGTGTTGCCATTTCAACCAGCGGCTCACAGAAGGAAATGGTCCTGCCTTCGCTGCTGGCCATTATCGTTCCGGTGCTGGTGGGTCTTATCCTCGGTGTTGCTGGTGTGATGGGATTACTGCTTGGCGGTCTTACCTGCGGGTTTGTTCTTGCTATTACTCTTAACAACGCCGGCGGCGCATGGGACAACGCGAAAAAATATATCGAAAAGGGCGCGCACGGCGGCAAAGGCTCGGACGCACACAAAGCAAGTGTAGTCAGTGATACAGTCGGCGACCCGTTCAAGGACACTTCCGGCCCCAGCCTGAATATCCTTATAAAACTTATGACAATGGTCAGCGTGGTTTTTTCAGGTGTGATAGTTAAATTCGCTCCCATTATCAGCGAATGGCTGCATATCGGCCAGTAATGCGGCTTGCCAGCCGGCTGGCTTGACGCAGCCGGGTCATACGTGTAATCTATCGGGGTGGCTGCCGGCAGCGATTAGCTGCAGAACTTACGGTTAATTGATGCCGGCCAGCTGCCCCTGCAGTTTTTTGACGAATGAATTGAGGATTTGATTTGCCAAAGAAACAAGATAAGACCGCAGGAGCATTTGCCCTCGATGCCGCAAGAGTGGCCCTGGGGCGGCACTGCAGTGAAGTTGTGGTGCTGGATTTGAGGGGCAAATCACCGGCTACCGATTATTTTGTCATCGCAACCGGCACCAGCGACAGGCAGATGCGCACCGTAGCCGATGAAATCTGCCAGGCAGCCAGAGGACAGGGTCTGCAGCGTTTCGGCAGGGCCGGATACGCACAGGGCAGATGGATTCTGCTGGATTTTATTGATGTTGTGGTTCATATCTTCGACGACGAATATCGGCGGTACTACGACCTGGAGCTGCTGTGGGGCGACGCTGAAAAATTGATTATTGACAAATGATGATTGATTATTAAATGAAAGCTTTTATAGACATACTCGAAGAAAGAATCAGCGCTGCTATGGCAGCGGCAGCAGGTGTTCAGTCCTGCTCGGCCATAGTCAAGCCAGCTACCGACCCGCGTTTCGGGGATTACCAGGTCAACGGCATAATGTCGCTGGCGAAAGAACTCAAAACAAATCCGCGAAAACTGGCTGAAGATGTGGTAAAAAAATTAGATGTTGGGGATATCTGTCAGCCGGCTGAAATTGCCGGACCCGGTTTTATTAACCTGCGGCTGAAAACCGGAGCCGTGGCAAAGGCCCTGCTTAAAATCAACGAGGACGCTGAAGGCCGGCTCGGTATTGAGAAAACAGCCCAGCCGAAAACTGTCGTTGTGGATTTTTCAGGCCCGAACATCGCCAAACAAATGCACGTCGGCCATCTTCGAAGTACCATATTGGGTGACAGTATCTGCCGGATACTGGAGTTTCTCGGCCATAAGGTCATTCGCCAGAACCACATCGGCGACTGGGGAACACAATTCGGAATGCTCATTATGCACATGCACGAGCAATGCGGCAGGTTTCAAATTGCAGACCTGGAGCAATTCTACCGGGATGCCAAGTCTGAGTTTGATAATGACCCGGTATTTGCAGAACAGGCCAGAAAACGGGTCATTGACCTGCAGAATGAAGAAGAATATACAATAGAATTGTGGCACAACATCGTTGAGCAGTCACGTAAGCATTATCAGCCCATTTACGATACTCTCGGAGTTAATCTACACGAGGAAAACGAACGGGGCGAAAGCTTCTACAGAGATATGCTTTCCGTTGTAGTGAACGATTTGAAAAGTAACAATTTGGCTGTTGAATCCGATGGGGCGGTTTGTGTTTTTCCGGAAGGGTTCAAAAGAAAAGACGGCGAGGCACTGCCTTTTATTATTCAAAAGTCTGACGGGGCGTATCTTTATGCCACGACCGATCTGGCGGCGCTGCGCTACCGTGTCAAACAGTTAAAAGCCGACAAAATACTTTACGTTACGGATGCCCGGCAGAAGCTGCACTTCGAGATGCTGTTTGCCGTTGGGCGTATGGCGGGGTGGGCAGCGGCAGAAACGGAACTTGAGCACGTTATGTTCGGCAGTGTGCTGGGCGAGGACGGCCGGCCCCTCAAGACGCGGTCGGGCGAGAATGTCAAGCTCAAAGACCTGCTGGCTGAGGCGGTCGAAAGGGCAAGGTCAATCGTCGCCGAAAAGAATCCCGACCTGCCGCAGGACCGAAAGGACCGTATTGCCGAAGCTGTCGGCATCGGCGCGGTCAAATACGCCGATTACTCGAATAACAGAACCAGCGATTATATCTTCAGCTTCGATAAGATGCTGGCTATGGACGGCAATACCGCCCCGTATATGCAGTATGCCTACGCACGGATAAAATCCATCGAGCGCAAAGCACAGACCAAAGCAGTGGATATTGCAACCGAGCTTGCCGGCATAACCGAACTGGACCTGACTAAGCCTGCTGAGCTGGACCTGGGCAAACACCTGATTCGTTATATCCAGGCCATAAGGTCCGCTGCCGTTGAATACAGGCCGAATTACCTGACAAATTATCTCTACGAATTGGCGCAGAAATTCAGCGTATTTTATACCAACTGCCCTGTTCTGGATGCCCCTGCTGAAAAAAGGCCGACCAGGTTACTGCTTTGTCATTTGACGGCCAACACCATCAAAAACGGTCTAAGCCGGCTTTTGGGCATCGAGGTGGTCGAACAGATGTGATAACGGGCTTATGTAAAGTTGTGGTTTTGGGGTGTTCGGATGAAGATACATAACGAAGTTTTCGGCATCAGCAGCAAAAAACGCAGCGAGATGATAGACGTAACCGGCCAGGTCGCCTCTGCCGTCAAGCAATCCGACATTACCGAAGGCGATGTGATTGTTTACTGCCCGCATACGACCGCGGCGATTACCATCAATGAAAACGCCGACCCCAACGTTGTCTATGACATACTTTCCGCGCTCAGTGAGCTGGTGCCCCATGATAACCCGCGTTTCAGGCATTTTGAGGGCAATTCTGATGCCCACTGCAAAAGCTCTTTAATAGGCCCCTCCAGGCAAATCATCGTAAAAGAGGGTACGTTGCAGCTGGGCACCTGGCAGAGCATTTTTTTCTGTGAATTCGACGGTCCCCGCAGCAGAAGGGTAATGGTCCAAATCCGCGGCCAATAATTATCGTTCACCTGTATTTCACAAAAAAGCGTATATCCGTCAGTCGACCGGCTGTTTGAGGGCCTTGCCAGGCCGCCGCACATAAACTGTTTTTTTGAGGATATGCTTATTCTTAAGCCCTATCTCAAGGCTGTGCTGCAACATTCGGGTGGGAGGCTGCGCATAAAATGGGCGAGGAGGTGGGGCCGGCTGGGGGGGAAACCGGTGTCCACGCTGCCTCGCCGAGGTTCATAAGCCGCTAACAGCAGCCTGTTTACTTGTAGGCAAAAACGCGAAGCTAACTTATACCTATAGACCTGTCAAACAAAAAAACAGAAAAAACCGAAAATATTCAGGGAAATCAACTCCGCTTAACGCTTAACAAACCCAACAACTGTAATATACAGTTTCCTGTTCTAAAATGCAAGTCAAAAATTACTTTTTGCAATTTTTTCTGTTTTTTTTTCTGAGGTTGGCCACAGAGCCTAAACTCAATAGCCGTGAATAGTTACGGTACATATATGGCCCGTGGTTTTAGTTGGGGCCGGCTGGCAACTTGCCAGACTGGTTTTTTGCTCTTTATGAAAGCTGACGTGATTACCATTACCCTCGGGGCTGCCGGCTGACCCGGGAACACACAGGCCAAAACTTTTTGTTCACAAATACTTTTTTAAGAGTAATTTTATCGGCCCAGGCATTCCCGTCTTTACAGTCGAATTGTCCGAGGCAGTATGTTGCAGATATGGCTGCATATTCCCTGCAGTTGCCGGATTTACTCGTATACTGCAAGGGCATTTGTCATGGCTGCCGGCTGTAATTTTTTTCTGGTCAAAAGTGTCACGCTCTGTTAGCTTGTATCGGATGTCGTATTCAGAGCAGTGGGGCAGACTGTGAACCGTATGACCAGGATTTCTGACAGAATAAAATGTGTAAGGGAAAACGTAAACTCAGCCTGCATTCGTGTCAACAGAAACGCTGAGGATGTAAAGCTTGTCGTTGTTACAAAGGCAGCATCCTTTGACGCAATAAAAGAGATTATCAGTCTGGGCCATACCGACCTTGGTGAAAACAGGGTTCAGCAGTTAAAAAAAGTTGCTGCGCAGGCGGACGAATTTCTGCAGCAAAACACCGCGTTGTCTTTGCCGCAAAAGGTCAACTGGCACATGGTCGGCCACCTGCAGCGCAACAAGGTGCGGCATATTCTGGCCATAACTTGCCTTATACATTCGGTCGATACCCTTCGGCTGGCTGAAGAAATAAATACTTCTGCAGCTAAAATGGATTTAAGGCCTGATATACTTCTGCAGGTAAACACCTCCAATGAACCGCAAAAATACGGTGTCCCCGTCGGGGCTGTTACACATCTGGCAGAGCAGATAGAAACGCTGCCCAACGTCAATCTTATCGGTCTTATGACTATGGCGCCGCTGACCCACGACAAAGGTGCTATCAGGGCCTGTTTTACCCGTGCAAGAGAGTTGTTCCTTGAGCTGCGCGGCGAAAAAATAGTCGGCAGCACCTTCACCGAGCTTAGCATGGGCATGAGCAGCGACTATGAAATAGCTGTTGAAGAAGGCGCCACTATTCTGCGCATCGGCTCTGCTATTTTTGCCAGTTGAGAATTGTCCCCGCGGCAGCCTTCAAACAGGCCGATTCACCGCTTTCTGAAAGCAAAAAAACTTCAAAAAATACCAAAGTACGAACCTTAACCGGACGAAATCAGGTATGCGTGCTTTTGTTATATGAATTGCTTTTGAAGTCCTATAAACGATTCAAGGTTAAAAGAAATGGCAAAGCCGGACCAAACAAATCCTGCAGCACTGCCCCAAAGCTTTACCGACGTTCTTTACCTGACAAATTCCGAGCAGATGCCTGTTGACATCAAGCGATTCCTGAAACAAAAAAGACTTTCTTTTACCGCCCTGCGGGTTGACAAGTTCGACACTTTTCGAGACCGCCTTGACCTGGTCGGAACCGTCATTATCGACACCGAAGACCTCAACGTCATACAGGAACAGAAATTGGCCAGGATAATTGAAACTCTCGAAATGGACAATATCGGCGTGACTTTGATTGGCAATCGTCTCAAGGTTCCGGTAAAGAGTTTCTCGCTGGCTCCGGCAAAAAACAGTTTCTCAATGGCCGGTACAATAGAAACAGTTTCCTTAGACGACCTGTGGGTCAGAATCAGCCTTAATCTTGCGTATCGAAAGAAGCCCGCTGGAATTGTCGTAAAGCCTGCCAGCTCCGAGAACCCGGTTAAAAGAACGCATACAAATAAACTCGCCGAGCAGTTCCGCATGACAGAGTCGCTGGTCGATAACCTGGCCGAGCAGCTTCGTCTTGCCGGTCTTGTACAGCGTGACTTCCTGCCGGCGCGGCTGCCCCACTGCGACAAGCTGCACTGGGCCGCGACCTTTATGCCCGCGGAATGGGTGTCGGGTGATATTTATGATGTCGTTCGGCTCGATGAGGACCATATCGGTTTCTACGTGGCCGATGCCGTGGGTCACTCAATGCCGGCGGCGCTGTTGACGATTTTCCTCAAGCAGACGCTTGTGATGCGACAGACCGTTAAAAGCAGTTATCGTATATTTCCTCCGGTTGAGGTCATAAAGAATCTGAATGTGCGTATGGCTGAGCAGAAGCTGTCCGGTTACCAGTTTGCCACCTGCTGTTATTGTCTTTTAAATACCAAGACCCTTGAGCTTACTTACGCCCGTGCCGGTCATCCATACCCTGTTCTGGTAAAAGCCGGTCGCCCGCCCCAACAGCTTGAAATAAAGGGTCCGCTGCTGGGCGTATTTGAAAAAAGCGAGTATGTCCAGCAGACCATAAAGCTTCGCAAAGGCGATAAGCTGCTGCTGCACTCTGACGGGGCGGAACCGTTTATCGGCAGCTTCGACGAAAGGACGGGGTTTAACTTTAACCAGCGCTTCTGCGAGATAAAGGATTTGCCTATCGTCGATATGTTCGACAAGTTCAATATGTTTGTTCGAAATCACAGGATTGACCCGTCGGAGGTCGATGATATCACCATAGTCGGCCTGGAAGTGCTTTGAGCAGGCCGTATCTGCAAACAGAACGTACTTTGTTTTCCTGCCCAATCATGCGAATCACTGCGTATTCATAAAGATACTTTAACCGCCCCCTTAATGTCTTTTCAAACGGCGTTTTAATCTGTACCGCCGCTGTCGCGGATTAACCGGCAGATATGCGCGATTATATCGGGCCTGCTGATAATACCGACCACTTTGCCTTTATTTGTGACCGGAACTCTTCTGAAATAGCTGTTCATCAGGCACTCGCAGATATCCGACAGGTTTTCGTCATGGTCGAAAAAAATCGCGGGCTGTGTCATAAAATCAGCGACCGTTCTGCCTGCCGCCGACTTTGGGCGATAAAACAGCCCTAACGCATCTTTTTCCGAGAGGATGCCGACCAGGGTCATGTCATCTTCCACTACAGGCACACCGGTTATATCGCTTTTGAGAAGCATCTGCAGCGCTTCATATATCGGCGCGTCCTTCTTTACGCTGACGACCTCGCTGCTCATTAT
>DATKWV010000210.1:0-4584 GCA_035529405.1 Sedimentisphaerales bacterium
GGGAAATAATAATTGCCGGTTTTGGCAGAGGCAGAGGAACCACTGTTTATAACGGCAACGAACCTAAGGGATACACCTGGAGTACCGGAGCCGAATACAATAATTACACGCAGCGATGGGGCACAAACAGGGTCGAGGCCAACGATATTGCCGTAAGCACAAGCGGTACTTCACATGTGCTCATAGCCGATTTTGATGCACTGGATACAAACTCTTCGACGGTGTACGAAGGTGCATTGGCTCAATATGATTCAGGCGGCGGCTGGTTTATAAAAAGCGGCGAAAGCTGGCAGGTCGTTGCCGTAAACCGCGCTGTTCAGGCACACGGGGACCCCTGGCCTGCAGCGGCAGAAAGCTGGTTTTTACCTCCGGACTACATAGACGCGGTACGGGTAAGTTATTATACCGGCTGGATTGACGACAGAGCCACGCCGTTGTGCAGCGGGCCGGTCGCAGGTGATTTTAACGGTGACTGCATAATCGACATCGAGGACCTGAAAGAGTTTGCGATGTGGTATCTCGGGGACAACTGCAATAAAACCAACAACTTCTGCCAGGGCAGTGACCTTGACCGCAGCGGTTATGTGGACCTGAAAGACTTTGCCAACCTTGCCTGTGTGTGGCTTGCGGACCATCAAATACAATAAGCATTCCGGCGATTCAACAGTAATAAATACTCATCCCTTACCGCCCGTAAAGGATAAAAACAGAAAAAAACTTGCCATTTGGCCCCAAAGCCGGTAATCTCCTGTTTTTGTCGGCCTGATGGAGGTATGAGTAAGCATGACTAATTTCGGTAAGATTGATGCGTGTATATTCTTCGTATATGTGCTTATACTTTTCAGCATCGGGGTGGCGTTTTCCCGCAAACAAAAGACCAAAGATGAGTTCTTCGTAGGGGGACGAAGGATGCCGTGGTTTGCAGTGGGGGTGTCGATATTCGCGGCGTCGTTCAGCGCAATAGCGTTCCTTGCATACCCTCGTGAAAGCGCTTATCAGGATTATCATCTGTTTCTGACGCTGCTGCACATACCTTTCGTAATCACGCCGCTGCTTGCTTTCGTTTTTGTTCCAATGTACCTGCGTCTAAACCTCAGCAGTGTCTATGAATATCTTGAGATTCGCTTTAACCGTTCGATGCGTCGAGTGGGAACAATACTTTTCGCCGGTTATGCAATCGGGTGGCTCGGCAGCATACTTTACGCGATGGGGCTTGTCATGCAGGCAGTGTTCGGTCTAACGCACGGGCAAATGGTGATGGTTATAATCGGCATAGGAGCTTTCGCAATTATCTATACGGCTTTAGGCGGGATTGAAGCGGTTATCTGGAACGACCTGCTGCAGACCTTCACACTTGGAGGAGGGATGCTGATAGTTTTTCTGCTGGCGTTAGGTCATATCAACGGCGGGGTGGCAACCGTAGTCAAGCTGGGCATAGAAAACCATAAGTTCGATATGTTCAATATGCAGTTAGACTTTACTGCGAGAAGGACCTTTTACGCAGCCTGCGCGTATGGTTTGTTTATGTATCTGCCGGGGTACGTTGTCTCGCAGGTGACCGTGCAGCGGTATCTATGTATGAGCAGTCTCAAGCAGGCCCGCAACGCGCTGATTGCAAACTGTACCGTTGGTACCATAGTATGTTTTCTGTTCTTTATGGTAGGCACGGTAATGTACGGATATTATCACCAGACCGGCAGCGGATTTCCGGAACTGACACGACAGGACCAGCTTCTGCCGCACTTTGTTGTGACTGTACTGCGTGTACCGGGTTTGATGGGCCTGCTGATTGCCGGACTTTTCGCAGCAGGCCTGAGTACCATTGACGGCGGCATCAGCAGTATGAGCAGTGTTCTGGTTTATGACTGGCTTTCGGGGAAAAATATCGGTGTGGGTATAAGCAGGCTGGTATGCTGTCTGTTTGGCGGGCTGATTGTTGGTGCGGCGCTTATTTCTCCATATATTGGTTCGTATCTGATAGAGATTATTACAAAGGTCGCGGGTACTTTTCTGGGACTTATATTGGGTTTGTTTTTGTTAGGTATGTTTGTGCGCCGCGCAAACACCGCTGGGGCATTTGTGGGACTGATTGCAGGTACTGTTGCCCTGGCTGTTGTCTGGACCCGGACCGCAATACCGCACTGGTGGTACGGTGCCGTTACCACATTCACCACTTTGATTGTCGGCGCAGCGGCAAGTTATGTCTTTGAGCAGCCGCAACCGGAAAAATTAAGAGGATTGTTCCTCGAAAGATAATTTTCGCAATAGTATTATTACCCGGCGTTACTTAATAGTTCTGTGAGGAAATTATGAGTGTTCCGAGAATTCCAAGAAGAAAAAAAAGAACGGCCAATATCGGGGTCTTCGGCGTAGGTCATTACAACTACTGGCCCCAGTTTGAGGGCCTGCTGGACGAGATGGTCCGCAAGCAGAAGGTATTTATCAAGAAGCTGGATGCCAATGACGTGAATGTCACCGATTTCGGGCTTGTCGATGATGCCATCAGTGCTTATGCGACGCTGGCCAAGCTCAAGGCCGCACCACTGGATTTGATTTTTTGTGATATGGTTACTTACGCCACGAGCTCGACTTTCGGCATTATTATCCGTGAACTAAACGTACCCATTGTTCTTGTGGCGCTGCAGCCGCTGAAGGCTATGGATTATTCGAAAGCTTCGACCTTTATACAACTTTGTAACGACGATATCTGTTCGCTGCCGGAGTTCGCCGGCGTAGCCATCCGGATGGGCAAAAAGGTGCCTGAAATGGTTATTGGAACGCTCGAAGATGACCCGCAGGCAGACGCTGAAATTGCCGAATGGTGTAACATCGCTAAGGTTCTGCACGACCTTAAGGGCGCGCGCATCGGGCATTTCGGTCACGTTTTGGAATCTATGCTTGATATGCACTCTGACCCGACGGCATTAACCGCTGCATTCGGCTGTCATATCGTGCAGACCGAGCCGGACGATATTCTTCGCCAGCAGAAGACAGTCACCGACGCGGAGATTGAGGCCAAGAAGGCCGAGATTATGAATATGTTTGACACGCCCGTTCCGGTATCCGACCCCATTACCGGCAAGCTTACGGAAAAGGACCTGCACGTAGCTGCGCGGGTGTCAGTGGCCCTTGACAAGTTTGTGGTCGAAAAGCAGCTTGACGGTCTGGCGTATTACTACGAGGCCGAAGCGGGTACTGAAATGCGGGAGCTGGTAACAAACCTCATTGTGGGCAATTCACTTTTGACGGCGGCGGGATTTCCGATGTGCGGGGAGTCGGATTTAAAGACATGTATTGCTATGCTGATTATGGACCGTCTCGATATCGGGGGCAGCTTTGCGGAATTTCACCCTGTAGATTTCAACGGGGATTTCGTACTTGTGGGGCATGACGGGCCGCATCACCTGAACATAGCAGACAGAAAACCTGTGCTGCGCAGTCTGAAAAAATACCACGGTAAACCGGGTTCGGGAGCAGGCGTTGAGTTCAAAATCAAAGAAGGGCCGATTACAATGCTGAGCATAAGCTCAACGTACGAAGGCAAATTCAAGTTCGTCATTGCCGAGGGCATATCCGGGCAGGGCCCCATACCGCCTACGGGAAATACCAACACACACGGGCATTTCAAGCCGGATGTTCGGACGTTTCTGAAACGCTGGATTAAGGAAGGCCCGACACATCATTTCGCGCTGGGCATCGGCAGGCACGCAAGAACCATAGAGAAAATCGCTGAGATTCTGGGCATAGAAAGTGCTGTGGTTGTAGAAGAAAAGGGCTGACCATACCGGCTTTTGGGAAACGTAACACAGTATAAATTTTGTGATTAGATTGTGACGACGTTATGAGTGTTCCGAAAATTCCAAGAAGAAAAACCAGAACCGCAAATATCGGTATTTTCGGCGTAGGTCATTACAACTACTGGCCGCAATTCGAAGGACTGCTCGATGAAATGTATCGCAAACAGAATCTATTTGTCGAGAGGATTAAAAAAATTGATGATGTCAATGTTACCGATTTCGGCCTGATTGACGACGCCCTCGGTGCTTATGCGCTGCTGGCCAAACTCAAGAGCGCACCACTGGATTTGATTTTCTGTTATATGGGCACCTATGCCACGAGCTCAACTTTCGGCATCCTTATCCGCGAGCTGAGTGTTCCCATCGTTCTGGTGGCGCTGCAGCCGCTGAAGGCCATGGATTATTCGAAAGCTTCGACCTTTATACAGCTTTCCAACGATGATATGACTTCGATGCCGGAGTTCGCCGGCGTAGCCATCCGGATGGGCAAAAAGGTGCCTGAAATGGTTATTGGAACGCTCGAAGATGACCCTGCGGCTGAGGCTGAGATTGCCGAGTGGTGCAATATCGCCAAGGTTCTGCACGACCTTAAAGGCGCGCGCATCGGGCATTTCGGTCACGTTTTGGAATCGATGCTTGATATGCACTCGGACCCGACGGCATTTACCGCTGCGTTCGGCTGTCATATCGTGCAGACCGAGCCGGACGATATTCTTCGCCAGCAGAAGACAGTCACCGACGCGGAGATTGAGGCCAAGAAGGCCGAGATTATGAATATGTTTGACAC
>DATKWV010000211.1:0-6843 GCA_035529405.1 Sedimentisphaerales bacterium
CAGATATTGGTCGATTGCGACCAGGACTGTTTGATTCTGAAAGTGGCCGTTGATGCCGGCCAGTGTCACGTGGGCTATCAGAGCTGTTTCTACCGGGCGCTGGAAAAAGGCAGCGACAAGAAATTAAAACTCATCGCAGAAAAGACCTACGACCCCAAAGAAGTATATAAGCAACAACAACAGCACAAGTGACGCCACCGGCCGATATGTCCATTAGAACCGGTATTTGACCGGTTGTTTTTTCAGTTCGGCTGCGGTGGGCAGCAGTTCAAAGCACTTCAGTTTTTCAGAGGCGACAAAATTTTTTATCCGCATTTGAATTTCATCCATGCTTTGGCTGTGCATCATGGCATAGAGGTTGTATGGCCAGTTTTCGAGAGTTTTTCTCTGACAGCAGTGGCTTACCATTGGTACGTCAGCCAAGGCCCTGCCGCAATGGGCTACGCTTCGGTCGGCAGCGCGACATACGAAAAGACAATTGGCCACAAAGCCGAGTTTTCGGTGGTCGAGAACGGCGGCGATGCGCCGTATGACACCGGCATCGATGAGCTGCCGCACAATCGACAAAGTTTCTTCGATAGTGCAATTTCCGCTGCGCAGGAAATCAAAGGGTTCGGCAGTAACATTCAACTGATTCTGCAAACCGTACAAAATCCGTTTTTGCCCTGCTGTTAACCTTACCCGGCGTTTCGAACAGCCGGCCGCGACGGGCGTGGGACGATTTTCGGTACCGAAATAAACGTCAAGCTTAAAGATGCGCCGCGCGGGAAGGCTGTGGAAATCGATACCGAAACGGCTGGAAAGGCCCGAAAGCGCAAGGTCTGTTTGTCGCATTGTCTGCGATTGGCGGGTAAACCACAGATTGTAATAGTGGTCTCTGAGGTAATTGTGAGAAACGGTTTCCAGCGAATTTACAGCTTCGGTGACATCCTTCAGCAGTGATTGGGGGACATGTGCCATAACCAGGGTGCCTTTTCTGCCGAGGGCGCGATAATCTATTATCGGGCCGATTCGCCGAATCAAGCCGGTTTCTTTCAGGCAAGTAACCTGGCGCAGGACTGTTTGCTCGTCGGTACATAGTGATTTTGCCAGTTCGGCAAACGGCCTTTGACAGACCGGAAGACCTCTTTGAAGAACATTGTACAGCTGTTTTTGCAAGTTTGTGGGGCGCGAATTCAAGCTTACATTCCCTTTTTGTTTTTTCGACCGAGAAACCGAGAAACTATGAAAGCCAGGCCTCGATGCGGGTTACCTGATACGGAGTCACAGCGTTCTTCTGGTTTTCTTTTTTACCAGAACCGTCGCCGTGGCGGCGATGGCCTGGCCGGTCCCGATTACCCCAAGTCCCTCGTTGGTCTTGGCCTTGATGTTCACTGACGTAAAATCAATGCCCAAAAAATCGGCGATGCACCTTTTCATCTGGCCCTTGTGCGGTTCCAGCCTGGGCTGCTCGGCGTGTATTATCAGGTCAACATTGATAATCTGCCACTTTTTTTCTTCCAGCTTTTTTCTGACATCGACCAGCAGCTGCCTGCTGTCAACGCCTTCCAGGGCCGGGTCGGTATCGGGAAACAGTGTGCCTATGTCGCCCATTCCGGCAGCGCCCAGCAGGGCATCGATAACGGCGTGCAGTCCCACATCGCCGTCACTGTGGCCGAGCAGGCCGGCTGGGTACGGTATGGGAATGCCTCCGAGAATAAGTTGTCGGCCGGCAACGAGCCTGTGTATGTCGGTGCCTATGCCGGTCCTGTACTCGCAACTTTCCTGCTCAATCACAGTATTCCCTTTGTACTGGGTATATCGGTAGATACGATTCTGACGGCTTCGGCCAGTGCCCTGCCCAGTGCCTTGAAAACGGCCTCTGCTATATGGTGGCTGTTGGTGCCGTAAGGGACATTTATATGCAGGTTGAATTTGCCCGCATTCGAGAAACTGCGCAGCAGTTCCTGAAGGCATTCGACGTCAAAATCACCGATTTTGTCCGTGCGATAATCGACATTATATACGCAGCTGCTTCTTCCGGACAGGTCAACAGTGACATTTGCCAGGGCATCTTCCATCGGTACGCTGCTGCTGCCGTAACGGGCAATGCCTTTTTTGTCGGCCAGGGCCTTAAGCAGGCATTCGCCCAGACATATCGCCACATCCTCGACGGTATGATGAGCGTCAACTTTCAAATCGCCGCGTGCTTTAACGGTCAAATCAATTCGGCCGTGCTTACTCAAGTGGGTGAGCATGTGGTCGAGAAAACCTATGCCGGTGTCAATCTCATATCTGCCTGTGCCGTCAAGGTTCAGCAGGCAGGTAATATCGGTTTCCTTAGTCTGTCTGTGGACTTGGGCAATTCTTTCTGCCATAGCAAGGTATCCTTATTGCGATAAAATTTCTTTCAAAGCCAGAATAAGTTTATCGTTTTGCCGGCTTGTGCCTACGGTTATTCTAAGGTAGTCACTTAGGCCGGGTAAATTGAAGTACCTGACGTAAATATCGCGTTCAACGAGTTTATCATAAATTTCGGCTGCTTTGCAGTCTTTACACTCGGCAAGGACAAAATTGGCGTAACTATCCGCTACCCTGAAATTCAATGCTCGCAGTTGAGCAATTAGTATATTGCGGTCCTGCTTTACCTTTTTGACATTTTCGCGGAAGTACTGCTGGTCTTTTACAGCAGCGGTGGCTGCTGCGACAGCGACGGCATCGACATTATAGGAGTCCTTAACTTTCATAAGGCCGGCTGTCAAGGCCGGGTTTGCAACGGCGTATCCGAAGCGCAGGCCCGCAAGAGAATATCCTTTGCTCATCGAGCGAAGCACCACGACATTGTCAAAATCCGCAACTAAGCGCAGGCAGTTGTCCTCGGCGAAATCAACATACGCCTCGTCAATCAATAACACGCCCTGCAGTTCATCAGCCAGGCAGGCCAG
Organism: Sedimentisphaerales bacterium; assembly: GCA_035529405.1. Classification (GTDB taxonomy): domain Bacteria; phylum Planctomycetota; class Phycisphaerae; order Sedimentisphaerales; family Anaerobacaceae; genus DATKWV01. The sequence continues at coordinate 2,925 of DATKWV010000211.1, forward strand.
CTCATCGACATTTATAAAGCTGCCGGTAGGTGCGTTGGGATTGCAGACAATGGTTAAGGCCGCCTGGGTTTTCGCCAGCTTTGGAGGCAGATTAAATTCCTTGTCGAAAGCAATCTCTACAGCCGTACAGTTCTGCAGCTTTGCCAGCACGGGATAAAGCGAATACGTAGGAACCGGATAAGCTGCGGGCCGGTTTTCGTCGCAGAAAGCCCTGAAACAGATATTCAGTAATTCGTCGGCGCCGTTGCCGCAAATAATATTTTCCGCCGGCACACCGTGGATTGGGGCCGCAGCAAGACGAAACGTGTCAGCCAAAGGGTCGGGATACCGGCGCAGTCTTTCTGCGTCAATCTCAGACAGTGCCTTCATGACCCAGGCAGAGGGCGGATAAGGATTTTCATTGGTGTTGAGCTTGATTACGTCGCCGGCCTTAGGCTGAAAGCCCGGCTGATAACCTTCCAGCTTTTCAACGTTGTCACGAAAATAACCCATAATCAGCTCGTATTCCGTATCGCGTCCCTTCGGCTTTGCTCCCTCCTTCGCTGATGCTTCGCAGGACAAGCAGGGCAGGGATGTGTATTGTCAACAAAGAGGCACAATCTGCTATACGCTATTTCCCTGAGATTATACGAATATCGGGGCGGAAGTGAAAGAGAAGATTTTGCGATTTTCCTGGTCGCTGGCGGCTGGTGAACGAAATTAGAACACCAAGGCCCGGACGACAGGGATTAACGCCGACAAGGGAAAAGTTGTGTGCCAATTGGCAGGTCAGGGTATAATGGCCGAGGTGGAGAAGGTAACAGCAAATTCCAAATGGTTGTATCGGACGGTCAATTCTGCATGGGACGGTCTGAATCATCTGTTGTGGCCGGCTGTGTGCATAAACTGCGGTAAAAGCATCTGCGAAACGGACAACAACCTCTGTCAAGACTGCTGGAGCCTGCTGCTTGGCTGCACAGGCGGCGACTATTGCCGGCAATGCGGACGGGACGTAAGCGCATACGCACTGGTGGACGGCAACTGCATGGACTGCAAGGGCAGGGAAATTCACTTCGACCAAATCACGCGAACAGGTGTCTATGCCGAACCGCTGAAAAACATGATACTGGGCTTCAAGAAAGACAGAACCGAACTGGATACAATACTGGGTTTTCTTGCAGCATCGGCGCTGCAGGCAAGCGGTTTTTTCGACCGGATAGAGTATTTAGTTCCCGTGCCGCTTCACTGGTCAAGACGAATTGTACGCGGCTATAATCAATCACTGGTTTTAGGCAAAAAAATAAAGCATCCTTCGGCTAAAATCAACACTGACCTTGTCCGGATACGGCGTACGAAATTTCAGCCGACGATGACCACCCCCGCTGCCCGTGCCAGAAACGTCGCAGGGGCTTTCGCGGTACGGCGAGGACACGATTTCGCGGGTAGAAATGTCTGCCTTATCGACGACATCAGGACAACAGGCGCAACGCTTAACGAATGCGCAAGGACATTAAAACAAGCCGGGGCGGAGAGGGTTTTTGCGCTGGTTCTGGCCGTGGCAGGTCAAAACATGGTCCAATAACAACGGCAGCAAAGATGAAAAAATAACGGCAGGGCCTATTCCGCAAAGTCAATGTCGGTTTTTCGGCGGTTGTGATAACTCAATGAGCTGATAGTCATTTGTTCCCAGGCCGATGCGCTCGGCGTGCTCAAGCTGATAGCGCGGGTCAAGTTTATCATTTTCAATCAGTTCCGCCAGCTTTTTACCGCCCTTTTTCTGCACGAGGTCCAAAGCCGCCCTGTCAACCGCCACCGGGTCGGTGGAAGCGACTATTCCTATATCGTCCACTATTTTACGAATATCGGGGGTACTAAAACAATCACAATCTTTTGCAACAGAGATAATAAAATTGAAAAAGACGGCCCTTTTTTCTTTTCCCTTGAGTACGCCGAGGGCGTGTTCGGCCATATTTTTCTGCAGCAGCTGATTTTCGGCGTCCCAGTCGTACTTTACGGCGTTGAACCTGCAAACGGCAACGCATTCGGCGCAGCCGATGCACTTGTCCTGGTCTATGTGTGCCTTTACATCGTCGAGGGTAATGGCATCAGCAGGGCAGTGTTTGTAACATTCACCGCAAAGGGTACAGCTGTCCATTATGGCGGGCTTAAGGGCAGAATGCTGCCTCATTTTTCCCTTTCTGCTGGCACAACCCATGCCCAGAGTTTTTATGGTAGCGGCGGCACAGGCAGCAACGTGGCCGGTGAAATGCGCCACCGAAAGTATCGACTGACACCTCACAATGTCGGAGGCAATGAGGACCTGCTTATTGATTTGACCGTTGACCCGGACGGGTGTTTCAGAGGTGCCAAACAGGCCGTCACATACGATAAAGGGTATTCCTAAGTCGCGGTAACAGAAACCATGCTCGACCGCCAGTACGGTATGGTCGATGGCGTTGTGCCTTCGGCCAATATACAGGGCGCTGGTATCGGTGAGGAAGGGTTTGGTTTTCAAAGCCAGCAGTTCCCGGACAAGGCCCTTGATACAGCCGGCCTTTATATAGGTATTGTTTCCGGCTTCGCCGATATGAACCTTTACGGCGGTAAAATCATTTTCCTTAAAACAGGCGGCAAAGCGGCCCGTCTGAAACAGCATCGCCGCCTTTTGCGCGATTACATCCTGGCCGTCATCGACAGAGGCCTTAACAAAATACACCTTGGCAGCCATAAAATAACCACATTAGATAAAGAAAAGCCGCACACGAAACTTGCTTTACGGATTATATTGTTTCAGCCGGCCAACGCAAGCACTTATGCAGAAAGTAAATGTTCAATAACAATCTTTATACCAAGACCGATAAGTATCAGCCCGCCAAGGGCCTCAATTTTGTTTTCAAAGAAATGCCCGAACCTTGCCCCTATATAAACACCCAGATACGACATCACAAAGGTCGTTGTGCCGATAACCAGTACGGCAACAGCTATACTGACGGACAAAAATGAAAGTGTCACGCCTACAGCGAGGGCGTCGATACTGGTGGCAACCGACAACACAAGCAACAGAAAGATACTGGAAGGGTCAAAATTGTTCTGATTCGTGGTCATTTTAAGCGATTCATAAATCATTTTACCACCGACTGCGGTAAGAATGCCGAACGCAATCCAATGGTCATAACCGGATATGTATCTTTTAACCGTAAGTCCGGCAAGCGAACCGACCAGGGGCATAAAGGCCTGAAAGGCACCGAAAAACAAGGCCATTTGCAGGGCGTGCCTTGCTTTCAACTTCTTCTGTACTGAGCCGGTGACCACGGAAACAGCAATCGCGTCCATCGACAAGCCCAGTGCTATAATTATGATTACCAACAGTTCCATAACGGTCGTGCATACAGGTTTGCAGGTAAAAAAGAGGCCTGCAATAGATGAGGTTTCGGCAAATCGGCTTAAAACTTACCTGAAAAACGTTTCCGACATCGCAGGACAAAAAATCCGTGAAGGAATTTTAGGCAGGTTTAAGGAATTATTAAAGGACGAAATCAAAAATTGCAGCGCCGGTGCTGCCGGTGTTCCGGCGACCGCACTTTTACGGCACGCCGGGCGTAGGCGGCCCTGCCTGCCAGTTGTTCGGGTCGTTGCCGTAGTAATGTGCAAAAATCCGCTTCAGCGAGTTGCCGGTACCGTCGGCGCCGCTGGGCCAGGGGTCCGGGCCGTCGAAATCGTCTCCGTGCGAACCATCACTGTAATTCACTCGATCGACACGGATGTAGTAACGAGTGCCATTTTTTTCATCACCGGGCAGCGAAAGTTCCACCTTCTCGCCATCGTTGCCGAGCTGACCTTCATAGGGGCCGAAAATCTTCTCCGAAGGAACGGCCAGGAAGCGTGATGCAAAGGCTGTGGGGTTCTTTGCCACCACAATATACTGGCCGGCACCTATGGT
>DATKWV010000212.1:0-6816 GCA_035529405.1 Sedimentisphaerales bacterium
GCGGTGTTTATGAAGCCGAAGATTGTCGCGACAATCAAATCACCGACAATATTATCAATTATTACACCGACAATGCCGTCCGTTCGGCCGGGACCAACACCACTGTATCGTCTGTTAAGGAAATCCCAAAGTTTTATTCCCACCCTGAGGCGGGTGCCTTCGCCCCGTCGAAGGACAAGCCGAAAGTAAAAACGCCGGCGTTTACTACACAGCGGGTTGATAAATTCCTGGAGTTGACCCGACACTGATTACACGATATCGCCGGCGGTAAACTGGACTTCGGGCCGTGGGAACAGGTATTTTACGGCGAATTCGACGGCAAAAGAAAAAAGAGAGTCTTGGTCAAAATCATAGGCCAATAGCAGGGCCGGCAATTTATGCCTGTATTACGGTAATATCGTGGCAGTGGTGTTCTTCTTATTTCAGGTATTCGTCATATCCCTGTCGGGTATAATGGCTCCGGGCCCGGTCACCGCCGCGGCTGTGGCGATGGGCCGGCGCGCAAAGTACGCGGGGGCCTTTATCGCAACCGGCCACGCCATAATCGAAGTGCCCCTGATAATCGCCATTATGCTGGGCATGGGCACGGTTCTGCAGTCGCAGATCACACAGATACTCATCGGCCTTGTCGGCGGCGTTGTGCTGCTGGTTATGGCGGCAAAGATGCTTGCCGGTTCGAACAATGACGACATACTGCGCAATGAACACTCGAAAACCGCACCGATAGCAGCCGGCCTTATATTATCAGCAGGGAACCCTTATTTTCTTCTGTGGTGGGCTACGGTGGGCCTGGCCTTAGCTGCCCGCGCTGCGCAGTTCGGGATATGGGTTTTTGTGGTGTTCGCGGTCATACACCTTTTGTGCGATTACGGCTGGCTTACAACCTTGTCCTGGGCCGGTTTCAAAGGCGCAAGCTTACTTGCCGGCCGCGGCAGAAAAATAGTGCTGTTTGTCTGTTCAGCGGCCCTGATAGTATTCGGCCTTTCTTTTATTGCCAAAGCCACTATCAGCCTTTTTTCCAGACCCGCTTAATGTTACTCGAATCGACAGTTGTTTTGGTCGTACCAGCGCCAACTCCTGCACGACGCAAGTAACCGGCATTATCGCTGCCGGCTGCGCGCACGAAAATTTGTCTTGCCAGGGCCCTGAAACTTATGTACAGTAATCAAATATAAGGGTCGGTGCCCGAGCGGCTAAAGGGGACGGGCTGTAAACCCGTTGGCGTAAGCCTACGTTGGTTCAAATCCAACCCGGCCCAGTGCTTTTTGCGGCGATTCCGGGAGCTGTTTTCTAATAGATTTCTCGACTTCCATCCTTCGCCCTTTGGGCTGCGGAGGACAGGTTGCTCGAAATGACAATTAGGTTTTGTTAGGGTGCCTAAACGGCTGCGTAAGTTCCCAGTGAATTAGCACAGCACACGGCCACGGCGATAGCGTCGGCCACATCTGCCGGCTGCGGCAGATGCGGTAAAGCCAGGAGCGTTTGAACAACCCTTTGGACCTGGTCTTTGGAGGCCCTGCCGTTGCCGGTGAGCGATTTTTTTATCCGCGTGGCACTGAAACTGCTGACCTTTATGCCCGCCTGCGCGCATTTTTGAAGAATTACTCCCCTTGCATGTCCCATCAGAATCGCCGTTTTAGGGTGTGCATAATGTGAATATAACTCTTCCACCGCCACCGCCTCCGGCACAAACCTTTTAATAAGCGATTCGGTATCATCGGCAATCTGGTTCAACCTCGATTCTATGGCCAAGTCGCTGTCTGTGCGAAAAACACCCGCCTCGATAAGGCTGTTTTTGTCCTGATGGGTATCAAGGCAGGCATACCCGCAAACCTGCAGCCCCGGGTCTATGCCGAGTATCCTCATTTCAATCTCCATCTGGTTGTCCCATCTGGAAGGTCCTCCATGGCTATACCTATGGTCTCCAGTCTATTACGAATATCGTCGGCCGTCCTAAAATCCCCCCTTGCCTTGGCTTCCTTTCGCAAATTAATTACAATATCTACAGTCTGCGGCAGCAGCACATCACCCACATGTATTTCAGGATAGGCAGCTTTTACAATACCTAGACATCCGTCCTCGTTCCTTCCATCTTTTCCTCCTCCTAACTCCCTGAATAGTGCGTCCACGGCACCGAGCGTGCCCTTGTTTGCAGTCCCAGCTTCGACTAACTTGTTTGACAATCGAACCAACTCAAAAATCACCGAAACCGCAACGGGGGTATTCAAGTCGTCATTCATTGCCGCTTCGAACTTCTCTCTCAATTGTTTCAACTGCTCAGTAATTTCTTTATCAACTTCACCTTGAGGTGCAGAGTTCCATGCTATTCTCAGTCTCAGTACGGTCTCCCTTAATTTCGCATAGCCGGTTTGTGCGGCGAACAGGGCCGCATTCGAAAAGTCCAGCGGGCTTTTATAATGACTGTTCAAAATCAGAAATCTGACCGCCAGCGGGTCATAGGCCCTTGTCAGCCGCTCGTGAACGCCGTTAAACACCTGTTTCAACGTAATAAAATTATTCAAACTCTTGCCCATCTTCTGCCCATTGACTGTCACCATGTTATTGTGGGTCCAGGTGCGTGCGAATTGGACGCCGGTGGCGGCCTCGGACTGGGCGATTTCACACTCGTGATGAGGGAACTTGTTTTCCATGCCGCCGCCGTGTATATCGAAAGTCTGCCCCAGGTACTTCATACTCATGGCCGAGCACTCAAGATGCCAGCCCGGAAAGCCGCGGCCCCAGGGGCTGGGCCACTGCATAATATGTTCGGGCTGGGCCTTTTTCCAGAGCGCAAAATCGGCTGGGTGTTTTTTCTCAGCGTTAATCTGCACCCGGGCGCCGGCCTGCATGTCCTCGACATTCCTGCCGGAAAGTTTGCCGTAGTCCTCGAACTTAGAGACATCGAAATACACGCTGCCGTTGACGACGTAAGCATAACCTTTTTCAATAAGGGTCTCGACAAGCTCGACCTGCTCAGTTATATGGCCGGTCGCCCGCGGACTGATGTCGGGGCGAACACAATTGAGCGCGTCCATATCCTCGAAATAGCTGCGGGTATAGTATTCCGCCAGGGCCATTGGGTGCTTTTTTTCCTTTCTGGCGGCAGCGGCAATTTTGTCTTCGCCCTCGTCGGCATCGTCGGTCAGATGGCCCACATCCGTTATATTCTGGACGTAAGTGACGCTGTATCCGAGATAGCGTAGATAACGCACCAGAATGTCAAAGCTGACGTAACTTTTGGCGTGACCCAGATGCGCATGGCCATAGACGGTCGGGCCGCAAACATAAATGCCGACCCTGCCGGCCTGCAGAGGCTCGAAGGGCTCTTTGCTTCTTGTAAGACTGTTATAAAGTTTTATTGCCATCTTAAACTCGTTTTGATTGTCGATTTCGGCTGAATGGTCAATACCACCGCCGGCACTGAATTAGTATACAATTATGGCGCTATTTTGCAATTACCTAATAATCCTGTATTCCGGCTGATAATTACAAATCGCATCCGAGCTCAGGTAATCCCCGTTGAGAGCATAGGCCCTTGCGCGACAGCCGCGGCAGACAGCCAGGTATTCGCAGTCGCGGCATTTGCCCTTATAGTTTGAGACGTTGCGGATTCGCTTCAGGAATTCCGAGTTTTGCCAGATTTTGGCAAAATCAAAATCATTTTCAACCAGGTTGCCCGCTGATATGTCGAGAAAGCCGCAGGTCTGGACATCACCACGGCAGCTTATAAAAGCAAATTCGCGTCCGCCCAAACAGCCGGGTGCATCGCTGTGTCCTTTAATACCTGCGGCTCCACATACCCGTGCAAACTGGGGACCGCAGGTAACACGTACGCCGATACGAGCTTGCTGTTTTAGCCGGAGCAGTTCATTCAGCAACTTCTCATACTCAACAGGCTCAAGGGTTTGCTCAGCCAGCTGCCGGCCCCGGCCTGTCGGCACAAGTATAAACGGATTAAAGTAATCCGCACCGATGTCTTTGGCTAATTGCGCTATTGCCGGCACTTGTTCAAAGTTGATTTTGGTGATGGTGGTGTTAATCTGAAAACGAATACCGGCCTGCCGGGTAATTTGGGCGGCTTTTATTGTTAAATCGAAGGCGCCGTCTGTGCCTCTGAACTTGTCGTGTGTGGCGGCACCGGAGCCGTCCAGAGAAAAAGACAAAGCCGATACCCCTGCTTGTTTTAGTTTATCAATGGAATCGTGGTTAATGGAATAACCGCAGGTGGCAGCACAGGCCTTCAGGCCCAATTGACCTGCATGGCGAATAAGTTCATATATGTCGCTTCGTTCCATCGGTTCACCACCGGTTAAGATTACTATACATCTGCCGAAACCGGCTATGGATGCGAGGATTCTTTTACACTGTTCGGTGGTCAGTTCCGGATGGTTGTTGTCGAGACCGGCATTCGCCCGGCAGTGCCGGCAGTTAAAACGACATCGCCGCGTAACCTCGAAGGCAACAACACGTAATGAACTGGATTTGCCGGTTACTTGAGTAATGCTGCGGCCTCTTTTGCAAAATAGGTAATAATAATATCGGCGCCTGCGCGTTTTATCGAGTACAGCATCTCCATCATGGCGGCATTACGGTCGAGGTAACCAGCCTTTGCGGCGGCGTTGAGCATCATATATTCACCGCTGACGTTATATGCGGCTATAGGGACATCAAACCGCTGCCTGGCGTGGGCTATTATGTCCAGAAAACAAAGGGCGGGTTTTACCATCACGATGTCGGCACCTTCGGCGATGTCCAGCTCAATCTCCCGCATTGCCTGCCGGCAGCAGGCAGGGTCCATCTGGTAACTTTTACGGTCGCCGAGGACTGTGCCTGCGAAGACAGGGGCAGGGGCCGAATCGGCCGCGTCTCTGAACGGGCCGTAAAAGGCGGAGGCGTACTTGGCCGAATAGGACATAATGCCGGTTTGATGGAAACCGTTCTTTTCAAGAGTCTGGCGAATGTAACCGACCCTGCCGTCCATCATGTCCGAGGGCGCAACTATGTCGGCGCCGGCCTGGGCGTGCGAAAGCGCGACTTTGGCCAGCAATTCACAGGTGGCATCATTGTCTATTGTGCCGTCTTTGGTTAAACCACAATGACTACTTTCGGTATAAGCACAAAGACAAACATCAGTTATTACAAGCAGGTTTGGGGTACTATTTTTGATTTCTCTAACGGCCTGCTGTACGGGTCCGTTCTCGGCCCAGGCACGGGAACCGGTCTTATCTTTTTTTTCGGGTAAACCGAAAAGCAATACCGCTGGTATGCCCGATTGAGCAACGCCAGCAGCCTCCTGGGCGGCAAGGTCGGGAGAAAAATGGTAACAGCCCTGCATAGAGCTTATCGGCTGTTTCAGGCCGGTGCCTGATTTGACAAACAGCGGGTGAACAAGGTCATCGACAGTTAAAACCGTTTCGCGCACCAGACGGCGCATCGATTCGCCTGCCCGCAATCTTCTCATTCTTATCTGCGGAAAAGCCATTACAAAATTCCTTTCAGTCGATTATTTTCGACAGTCCAATACACAACAAGACCAACCGGCTTTTGGCCGATTCCGGCGGGCGCTACCACCGAAAAAACAAAAATCTTTTTGCCGGCTGGATTTTAAGTTTTATAACAGCGTGCTGTACCGGCCCGGTCATATCAATAGCCAGCCTGACAGGTATCTTTTTGTTCCTGAGGTCCTCTTTGATGAGGGACGAACTTATCTGGAATTCGCCGCCGGCAACTTCGATATTAACTTTTAAGGCCCTTTTTGAATCATAGACCAGCAGTGAGTCGCCGCTGATTTTCTTCCACTTATCAAAAGTAATCAAGGCTGTCCCGAAGCTGGTCGGCTCGGTAAATTCAACCTCATCTGTCACTATGAGGCTGCCGCGTCCCTGCCGGCTGAATTCGAATTTACGCTGCAGCTTTTTCAACCGGGGGACATCATAGGCGCTGGTTATATCAATCACAAAGGTATCCTTTGCGTCCGTAAACTCGATTTGCTCAACCACGGCACGGGCGTCGGCGCCTGTTTTCTGCAATTGCCCGGCCACCACCGGCACTGAATGACCGTAAGAATTCAATACTTTGCTGTCGTACCGCCGGCTGCTTCCGGTGCGGAAGGTATAAACTTCCCTGCCGGGGTCCACCAGCAAGGCGCTATCGGCAAGTACGACCATAAACGAGCCGACATCGTTGTTATTATGTAATTCCTCGTTATGACCGCCCTTGGCAGCAATTCCAAAGGCACTTGCGGTGCCTTTTTTCTCGCGGGCTATCAGCACACAGCCATCCGGAAACCAGTCGCGCAGGCCCTGCTGAGCTGTTTTTGGGGGTGTGGGCGGTATGTTTGAAACCGAGTTTTCAAACGAGTACATCAGTACTTCATAAAACCGGCCTTCGGTGCCAATCAGTTCCACATCGCGGTATTTCCCCCAGCCGAACCCGAAGCGCCTGTTGACAAAACTCATAATCCGCGGGCTCGGCTGTGTACCCGGGTCACAGTCGGCAAAAGAAGGATATACACCGTTGATAATTTCAACGCGCCAGCCGTAGGAAGCAATTGCAGGTATGTGTTCTCTGTCAAGTATATCCAGCTTTCCCTGTGTAGCCTGCCATAATATCTCGGCCTGTATCAGATAATGGCCGAACCCGTAATTCCAGTATCCGACACCTTCGCCGCAGTAACCATCGCTGCCGGAACCATTGGCAAAGTTTTCGCTATATGCTTCGGCAGCGGCTGCAAAAAAGGCCCGGTCGTGTTTGTCGGCGATTATTGCAAGAGCTGCCCCGGTAACCTGTGAAAGACAGACGGAGTTCCAGTTGTTC
>DATKWV010000213.1:0-31707 GCA_035529405.1 Sedimentisphaerales bacterium
CGACCCGTACCTGATTTCCACAGCAGAGGATATGCAGTCTATCGGTGCCAACCCGGCCGACTGGAGACGCAAAACTGGCGATTGTCGCCCGGTTGCGCGGCTCGTGGAACCAAAAGGGTTAATTGGTAAAAATAGTGAGTGGTTTAAACTGCCACAAAAAACAAAAAAATAAACAATGCCAGTTGACTGAGGGACGTAAATCAGTCATAATAAAGGTCTAATTTGGTGGTAAAGTAACAAATTGTACATACTTTTAACGCATAAACTTAGAAGGATGGGTAAAATCATGAAAGTAAACGGCAATACCACAGGAAAAAGAACGATTATAACCAAAGGGGCGATGTTTATAGTCTGGCTGACGTTTGCTGCATTCACAAGTGCCGCCTGGGCGGGCACTTACAGCGGCGGAAGCGGCACGGAAGCCGACCCGTACCTGATTTCCACCGCAGAGGATATGCAGTCTATCGGGGCCAATCCGGGCGACTGGGACAGGGATTTCCTGCTGACAGCGGATATTGACCTGTCAGCCTATACGGGTAAGCAATTCAATATCATCGGAAGCAAATCTACGCCGTTTACCGGTGTTTTTAACGGTAATGACCACAGAGTTTCCAATTTTACGTATGCTACCACGGGCGCCGAATATATCGGCCTGTTTGGATATATAAATGCCTCATATGCCGTGATTAAAGATTTAACGTTAGTGGACCCCAATGTTAAGGCCGCCTATTCGTATGAGGTCGGCTGTCTTGTTGGCTGCTTGCGATCCGGGACAATTACCGGCTGTGGTATTGAAGGCGGCAGGATTTCAGGAAATATCCGTACCGGGGGTTTGGTGGGACGCAGTTATTATGCCACTATCTCAAATTGCCGTGCAGCAGGCAGTGTTACGGGAGATGAAGGGACGGGCGGGCTGGTGGGATGGAATTGGAGCACGATTTCAAATTGCCACGCCACAGGCAGCGTTACGGGATATAAAAATACCGGCGGCCTGGTGGGAGGCAATTATGAATATGGCACGATCTCAAGTTGCTATGCAGAAGCCAGCGTTTCAGGTGGATTTCACTACACCGGTGGGCTGGTGGGAGATAATCGGCACAAGATTTCAAATTGCTACGCAACAGGCAACGTTAGGGGAGATTACGCCACCGGCGGATTGGTAGGAAGCAATTTTTCCGGCACAACTTCAAATTGCCACGCCACAGGTAGCGTTACGGGAGATGACTACACCGGTGGGCTGGTGGGACAGAACGATCACAGTAGCACGATTACAAACTGCTATGCAACCGGGAGCGTCTCAGGAGGGGATGTCGGGATCGCCACCGGCGGACTGGTGGGAAAAAATGCAGGCGTAGTCTCGCATTCGTATCATACAACAGACGTGGTTTCGGGACACACTTATGTAGGCGGGCTGGTGGGATTGAATTGGGGCACGATTGAAAACTGCTGTGCGGTCTCGACCACCACAGGATACACTTCCGCAGGTGGTCTGGTGGGAAAAAATGAAGATGATGATGGCACGATTTCAAATTGTTACGCAAAAGGCAATGTCTGGGCATTTGAGCTTACAGGGGGTCTGGTAGGAAGAAACTGTGCTACGATTGAAAATTCTTATTCTATCGGAAGGCCCTTCAGTCTCGGCGGCAGCGATGTCGGCGGTCTGGTGGGAGGTAATTACGAAGGCACGATTTCAGGTTCTTTCTGGGATATCGATAGCAGCGGGATGGATATAAGCGATGGCGGCGAGGGCAAAACAACCGAGCAGATGCAGATGCAAAGTACTTTTACCGATGCCGGGTGGGATTTTGTCGGTGAATTCGTTAACGGAACCGAGGATATATGGAAAATCTGTGAGGCGGTGGATTATCCGCGGCTGGAATGGGAGATTATGGATTGGCCGGTCATCGATGAAGAGCCGGATATGACAACAGGGACAAGCAATACCATAAGCTGGCAAGAAGTCAATGGGGCAATCGAGTATTACGCAATCTGCTGCAGTGATGATAATCTGGAAAATGTCGTTGCCGAAAGCGGCTGGGTCGATGTCAATGAATATACGTTCGACGGCCTTGAGACGGGACGAACATACTGGTATGCGGTCAAGGCCAGGCAGAACTGTGTTCTCGAAAGCGAGTGGTCGGACGTGGTTGGCTCGATGCAGGTGACACTAAGTGACATCGTGGAGATTATGCTCGATGCGGACAGCCTTAAGAACAGCAATATGAAAAACGCCCTGCTGAATAAGATTGAGGAAGTGCTGGAGATGATTGATGCAGGGCTGTATGAGGATGCGCTGAAAAAGCTGGACAACGACATTTTGAAAAAGACAGACGGGTGTGTCACGACGGGTCAGCCGGATAAGAACGACTGGATAACCACGTGCGAAGCTCAGCAGCAGATTTATCCGTTCGTAATAGAGACGATTGATTATGTAAACAGCCTGATGGAGTAATAAGACCAGAAGACCCTCCTTCGCATAAAGCTACGGAGGGCAAGCAGAAGACGGAAATCAGAGGACAGAAGACGAAGTCGTGACTGGCGACGAACTGTCTGCGGCTGGTTTGGAGGTTTAATAAGTTATGGCAAAAGGAAATAACGTTTTGACAACCGGCGTTGTGGCCAACATCTGCAACGTTGCGCCGCGAACGGTTTCGCAGTGGTTCGACAAGGGCCTTCTTACCGGCTATCGGATCCCCGGCAGCCTGGACAGGCGTATCCCCATCGCCGAACTTGCGCGGTTTATGGCTGCGCACAATATCCCCATCCCGGAAAGCTGGCCTGCCCTTAAAAAGGCTGTACCTGCACCCGAACGCCCTAAACGCCGCCGGCCCACTTATCGGCGCTGAGTGTTGTTGTTAAGGAGTGTAAAAACATGGGTGAACGCAAAGCTAATACCTGCGCCGCCGGCAGGCCGAAAAAGCCAAAACCGCAATATTTGCCCGACCCTGCGCAGATAATAGAGCAGCTAAAGCTGCTTCACGGCTGGCAGTGCCGGATGTTGGAGTTGTTGCGCAAAGCCCTGCCGGCAAAGGAAAAAAGACCCTTCGACTCGGCTGCACCTGGCTCAGGGTGACCTTTTAATTGACGATTTTCGATTGACGATTTACGATTGTTTTGGATTCCGCATCAGGCCTGCCCTGAGCGAAGCCGAACGGGTGCGGAATGACAGAGACAGGGGGCAGCGGGACAGCGTAGAGGGGGCAGGGGATAGAAGGCAGAAAAATCCAGGGGTCAGGGGGTGGTTTTTTTGTTTGTGTCGGAGACGGAGACGTTGAGCTTGTGCATAAGACGATTGAGACGCCGGCGCTCGATACCGAGGATTCTGGCGGCGGCGATTTTGTGTCCCTTTGTGTGGTCAAGGGCCTGGATGATGAGCTTGCGCTTTACCTGGTCAAGCGTGGGCAGTTCACTCTGCGGGTAGTCGTGCGAGTCGGCAATTATAATTTCAAAAGGCAGTGCTGCAGGACGAATCTCTTCGGCTGTAGTTAAAATATAGGCGCGCTCGACGGCATTTGCAAGCTGGCGGATATTGCCGGGCCAGTTGTAACTGCATAAAAGTTTTTTGGCTGTTGCGTTGAAGAACTTGGGGGGTTCGGAGTAAAAGAGGGCCTGGTTAGTCAGAAAATATTCGGCCAGGGGCAGGATGTCCTCTTTTCGTTTTCGCAGGGGGGGGATTTCGAGGTTGACGACATTAAGCCTGTAATACAAGTCGCTTCTGAAGGTTTGTTCCTTGACCATCTGGCCCAGGTCCCTGTTGGATGCACAGAGGATGCGAACGTCAACGGGATATGATTTTGTGGAGCCTAAAGGCGTGACCGCGTTCTGCTGTAGGGTGCGAAGGAATTTTGCCTGCAGGTTAAGGGGGATTTCGCTTATTTCGTCAAGAAACAAGGTACCGCCGTCGGCGGCACGGAAGAAACCGAGGGTCTGCTCGACGGCACCGGTGAAGGCGCCTCTTAGATGGCCGAAGAGCTGACTCTCGAAGAGGTGACCCGTCAAAGTAGTACAATCAACGGGTACGAATACCTTGTCTGCACGGTCGCTGGACAGGTGTATTTTTTTTGCGACCATTTCCTTTCCGACGCCGGTTTCGCCGGTTATTATTACAGGGCACTTTCGAGCGGCAATAGCTTCGATGGTCTGCAGGATAGAATCAAAGGCATCTGATTTGCCAATGAGGTTATTTTCCTGTGCGGAGATTCTGTTGTTTGCCAGGTGCTGTTTTGGCGAAGTATTATCGAGGCGTGCATGAAACGGTTTTTCGGATTTTTTGTTATATTTTTCGCTTCCGGGCCCCACAACCTGCCTCCATCCGGGGGACAAAAAGGCCGCCGGTACAGTAAAAAGTAACTGTTTAGTTGGTGAGGTCCAGCCCCACAGAAATGGTTAAAAGGCTGTATTCTCTCACCCTTCTCTATACTTAAGTTAACGTGTTAAGGTGGGTAAGTCAAGGATTTTATAGGACTTTCTTGAAAATTTTCCTAAATTAACATTTTTTCGGACCGAAATGCCGTGATGGGGGTGGTTAGGCAAAGAAAGGCAGGAAAATGGATAGGAGGCCTTTTCACAGGCAGTGCTGGACAGCAGACATAGGCTATATACAAGCGTAAGTGCCTTTTTTGAAAGCCTTTATACGCCCGGCAATACCGGCAGGCGACATTGGAGACCTGAGGTTTAGTCTTACGTTTTTTCCAGGTCGAATGGCGAGATGTATTGGCCATGCCGCTCGGCAGTAGTTTTGAGGCGTTTGCGGATTTGAGCGAACGTATCAAAAACAACTGCTGGGGTGTCGGGCACTTTTCGGCTGTAAACATCTTCAACACGGTCAAGCTTGGCAAGGTTCTCGGGGACACGGACAGTAAACTGTCGGATGTAATCGTGTGTTGTGTAGTCGATTTTGCGGTGTTTTTTGAACAGGTCGGCAAGGTCGTTGTACCTTGGAATGAGGCCTGTGGGTGTTTCTATGACATCGACATCGTTATTGACGCGCAGTTCAGCCCAAAGAATCCAGACCATCTTATCGAGTATCTCGTTGAGGTATTTTCCGTTTTTGTCCTTAAGGAAGTAGTTGACGGAGAAAATCAGCGGCGGGCGTTTGAGGCGGTTTCCGAAATCGAGGTTGTTCTGGATGTATGTTCCCAGCGGAATCGCCAGAAAGTCGAGGTTGGACATTAAGTTGAATGTGCGTACGCCCTGTTTTCCGAGAGTAGCAGCGGTGGTTTCGGATTCGATGGAAGCACCTTTTGCAATTATGCCTTCGGACCAGTTGTAGGCCTGCTCAACGGGTACCCAGGTGTCGCTGTCCCGGCCGCCGTAGATGATACCGCCTACAGGCACGCCGGTGGGGTCGTTCATAAGAGGGTCGCGGTTGCTTAATTCGGAAATGTTAAGGCAATAACGCGCGTTTCTGTGAGCGGCGGTGATTTCATTGCCCTGTGCGTCCTTGTTGCCTTTTTTCCATTGCCCGCTGTGATTGAACCCTTTTTCGGGAATCTCAGAGCCCATGCCCAGCCAATAAGGCCTGGAATCGCCGTCCAGCAGTATGTTCGAGAAGATGACTTCACAGGGGCTGGTAAGTGTGTTGTATATAACGGGGTCGTCTTTGGGGCTAACATCCTGAATGATACCGAAAATGCCCTTTTCGACATTAACGCAGCGGACCTGGCTATCCTTTATGCGCAGGTATGCGATGTCATCTCCGACAATGGTTTGTCCTGGTATCATGGCGGTGGAAGTCTTTCCGCAGGCGGAGGGGAATGCTCCTGTAAAGTATGTAACTCGGCCTTTAGGGCCGTGGGCGCCCATAACAAACATATGCTCTGCCAGCCAGCCTTCTTTGGAGGCCTTGTTGATGGCCAGACGCAGGGCGAGCTTTTTGAGTCCTATGGTATTGCCGCCGTACTGGGTATTGACGCTGTAAACGATGTTTTCCTGAAGGTCAATATACATTCGTCGTTTATCGGCGTTTTTGCTTATGGCATTCTGGAGTTCTCCGGCGGAGTGAAGGAACCTGAAGAAATGAGTGCTTTGTCCGATTTTTTTAAATTGCTGGTAGCCGGGTCGAAACAGGAGGATTTCGCTGTGGGCCACGTAGGCGGAATCGGTTATCTGGACACAGGGGATGGCAAACTCAGAGTCGGTCGGGCCCAGACAGAAAAAGCAAACAAGCATTTGGCGGTCGCGCATCGAGTCTTTCAAAAAGGAACGAATTTCGGGAATGCCGATGGACTTTTGGATTGAATTGAGACTTTCGCCGAGGTTCGAATCGGGACCGACCAGATACTTAGTGACTTCCTTGTCCCTGCCCTGGTCGTGATAGCCGTCAAAGTGGCAGGAGTGGCCTGGAATGTTGAGGGGCCTTTCCTCACCGGCTTCTATGGCCTGTTTGCGAATGCAGGCGAAGTCTTCGGGGCGGTCAGTGGATACGAAGACGGATTCTGGAGCTGTAAGCTCAACGGCATCAGCGACAAAGTTGTGCATTTTGGGATTGTCCAAAGCCATAAGCTTTGCATAGTTTTGGCTGTCGAGCTTTTCCTTCAGTAATGCCTGTGCTTTATCCATATATTGACGCACCTCCTGTATATGTATCGGCGAAAAAGACTCAAAAAAAATCGCGTCATAGTAGCCGGAGGGAGTAACGTTGTCAAGGGGTTTTTTCGCAAAAAGTGATTTTTGTATCAGCACGGCTTATAAGAATCATTTATGAAAACGTAACTGGATGGGAGGGGTTTATGAGTTTTGGCTTTACAGCAGCAGAGTCGGCGGGGATAATAGCGGCGATTTTTTTGAGATTTGGAAAAGGAGATTTGCAATGGCACAGTCAGAAAACGTATCGCGCAGGCAGTTCATTGGAACAGCTTCGGCAGCTTTAGGCGCAGGTTTGTACGGGACATCGGGGCAGGTTTTAGCAGCTGAAGGCGGCCCCAAAATTACCAATAAGGCCGACAGACTGCCCAGAGAGGTGTGGGTGGCCAGTTTTTCGCTTGGGAACCTGTCGGCCGACACGCCCGAGCAGATGGTAAGTAAAATGTTAAAGAAAATGGAAGAGGTGGCGCCTTATCAGCCGGACATCGTATGTCTGACCGAGCTGTTTGCGTTTATGAATACGGCGAGGAAGCCGCCTTTATCACAGGCCGCCGAGGAAGCACCAGGGCCGATTTGCAAAAGAATCGGCGAATATGCAAAACAACATAACTGCTACGTGATCTGTCCTACTCACACCAAGCAGAACGGGCGGTTCTATTGTTCATCGGTACTTATCGACCGCCAGGGCGGCGTGGTCGGCGAATATCACAAGATTCATCCAACGGTGGATGAAATCAAAAACGGCGTAGCTCCGGGCGTTCTTAAGCCGCCGGTATTCAAAACGGACTTCGGGACAATCGGAATGCAGATATGTTTCGATGCGAACTGGTATGACGGTTGGCGGTATCTGCGGAAGGCTGGTGCCGAGATTGTGTTCTGGTCGTCGGCGTATCCGGGGGGAAAGCTGATTGATTCTCTGGCTCGGCTGAACAAATATCCTATAGTAACCAGCACAAGGTCCAATCCGACAAGGGTAATCGATGTTACCGGCGACGAATCAGCCACGAGCGGGCGTTTCAATGACTGGGTATGTGTACCGGTCAACCTGGAAAAGGCTGCTGTTCATATATGGCCTTATGTTCAGAAGTTCAGCGCACTGAGGGCCAAATACGGCAGGAAGCTGAGCATTAAGATACTGGACCAGGAGGACTGGGCGGTCGTCGAAAGCCGCAGTGCGGATATCAAAATTGCCGATGTGCTGAAGGAATTCGATATTCCCACGTTCGAAGAGCATATAGTCCGGGCTGAGAAGGTCCAGGACAAACATCGATAATACCGCCAGTGGTGCAGTCGGTCAGCCGAAGTTGTAGTGTTTGGTTACCGGCCTGGTGACATTCCAGGTACACTCGAGGCCCTCGGGGAAAATCACGAGGTCTCCGGGGCCGAAGCTTACGGAGTTTTTTTGGGCATCGGTGACGGTGACTTTTCCATCGAGTATAAGGCAGGTTTCCTTTTCGGTATATACCCAGTCAAAGGTGCTTGTTTGGCACTGCCAGGTGGGCCAGACTTTACAGGTTTTGAGGTCTTCCGGGGTGGGTTTTCGGACGATTACGTCTTTAACCGTGGGCATGTTAGTTTCCTTTCCCAATATCCAATGTTCAGGCTTCCTCAATAACTTCAAAGCCGAGCAGGCTGCAAATATTATACACCTGTCTTTTGTAGTCGCCGTAAAAGGTAACCCTGTGCCATCCCCAGTTGTCCCAATCGTTGAGCAGTTTAAAGACATCGCCTTTTACCTCAGCGGCGAGTTTGTTGCGGCAGGCCCTATCTTCGTCAACGTTCTCTGCGGTTTTGGCCTGATGGAAGATGACCTGTTTTTTTGCGGGGTGGAACAGTAGTGTCGTGGTCATCTCGCCCAGGGGCATCAGAGAACGGTCGCAGGCACCCTTGCGATCCTCGGAGTGGCTGCGAATGTGGTAAGGATTCGAAGGGCCTTTGGGGCCGAAGACTTTTGTCGGCGCCACACAGTGTGCATAGATAATTTGGTTTTTGGACGTATCGATTACGGGGTCGGAAATATAGCCTGGACGACCAACGAGGTAGCTGAACAAAAGCATGGTTATAGTGGATTTCTGGTCGGCTTCACATGCCCCGACGTACCCGTCATCATTCAACTGCATAAATCCCAGACAGGGATAAGCGGTGAGGTGTCCGCCGTAAAAACCAGTGAGACAGTTTACCGCAATGGCCCGGGCGTTATGTTCTTTCAGTAAATCACACATGGCTAAGTACATAGCGGCGGAGTTTTCAACATCTTTGCGTGTCGGCTCGACAACTGTTTGGGCCCGGCTTATCCATTTATCAGCCTGTTTTTTTGTCTGGCGCGTGTCAGCGTTATTGTAAGCCTGCTGCAGCAGTGCGTATTCAACGGCAATGACCTTTGTGCCGAACTGGTCTTCGATATTCTTATCAGGCTCTCTTCCGACGACTAACATTTTCGAATTGCGCAGTTTCCTGAGACATTCCATACAAGCAACCGCATCGGCGATATCCTGCATATTTGACGATGAAACGGGTATGACCTTTGCGCCCTGGCGTCTGATTCTGCCGTAAGAAATGAGGAACTGGCCCGAGCCAGCAAACAAATGGTCAACCAGCACCAGAGGTTTTCCGGTAGAAGCGATTATGTCGGGGACGCCGCCCCAGAGGCAGCCCGACAGATAGACCAAGTAGCCGTCAACATCACTGTCGGCTTTGACGAGCTTTTCGGCATCGGCGTCGGACATCACCGCAGCAGGCAGAAATTCGACTGCGGGACATGCGTTTCGCAGCTTAGCGACAAATTCCCTGTTGTGGGTATCGAAATCATACCCGATGTTTGGCCAGATTGGGTTTTCGGGTGAAGGGTAGGCAAGAACGAGTCTGATTGTTGTTTTTTGGCCGGGGCCCAGGGCGGGCGCCGTTGAGTTATTTAATGCCAGAGCGGTTCGGCCCAGTATTGCCATTGTCGATATGCCAGCAGCACAGGCGGTGCATGTACCAAGGAACTGCCGGCGTGTCAAACAGGCTGGACTGCAATTTTGTGTATTGTGCGTTGATTTCATATTCTGCTCCCTTTAGAATTTATGTATTGAGCCGATTCGGCAATGAGTTATTATAGTCTGCGGCTGAATGTTTTCAAATACGAAGACAAATTTTCGGCGGGAATAAGTGGCGGAAGGGGGGGATTTATTGTAAACTGAGGCTGGGGATAAGTTTGTGCGGAAGCTGTTTTTGCTATTATGGTCGAGCGATTAGAGAAGCTGCGCGGGTGGTTTGATAATTATGCGGCTGGTTTTTACGGCGACGATAAATTTGTCAACGCCAATATAAAACTAAAAGAAGAGCACAGCAGGCGCACCTGCAGCGAGATGCTGTACCTTGCAGAGCAGCTCGGGCTGGATGCAAAAGAAAAGCAGACGGCTGAGGCGGCGGCGCTGCTGCACGATATAGGGCGGTTCGAGCAGTTTGCCAAATACCGCACGTATAATGACACCCGAAGCGTCAATCACTGTCTGCTGGGGGTGGATGTGCTGACAAGGACAGGTGTGCTCGATGATTTCGACAGGCAAACAAAGCAGATAATCGAAAAGGCCATAGAATATCACGGGGCAAAAGAACTGCCGAGAAATTTGGATGGGCGGTGTCTGCTGCTTTCGCAGATGCTGCGGGACGCCGACAAGCTGGACATATTCCGTATAGTAGTGCAGGAGTATGCCCGGTACAGGGCCAATCCGGACGAATTCGAGCTGGAGGTCGAATTTCCCGACCGGAACGAATGTTGCGCAGATATAGTGCAGGACATTCTGCAGGGCCGAAGAATAGATTACGGCAGGCTGCAAACGCTGAACGATATGAAGCTTTTGCAGCTCGGGTGGGTATATGATGTTAATTTCGTACCGACGCTTGAGCGTATAAAAGAACGGAAGTTCCTCGGATCGCTGGTTGGTTTTTTGCCCGAGACGGCGGATGTTCGACAGGTCAGGGACAAGATATTCGAATACGTGGATTCACGAATACAGCAGGGCAGATGATTACAGTTATCAATGTTATTAATAGCCGGCGGCGTTGACAAAACACGTATGTGCATTTAGTATGTCGAACAGTGCCAAATGTTACAGATAAAGAGGAAATTATGGAAACGATACTACGCACGGATATAGCAGGAATTAAACCCAGCAGGGGCAAGGTCAGGGATATATACGATTTGGGGCGGCAGCTTTTGATAGTCGCCACCGACCGCATAAGCGCGTTCGACGTGGTAATGGCCAACGGCATACCGTACAAGGGGATTGTTCTTACGCAGATTTCGAAGTTCTGGTTCGAACTCGTGGGTTCGGATATAGAGCATCATTTCATAACCGACGAAGTAAGCGATTTTCCGAAGCCTTTCTGCGATTACGGCCTGCAGTTGGCTGGTCGCAGTATGCTGGTGAAAAAGGCGCAGCCTCTGCCGGTAGAGTGCGTTGTGCGGGGCTACCTTGCAGGTTCGGGCTGGAAAGAGTACCAGGGGCGGCAAACAGTCTGCGGTATTCGGCTGCCGGAGGGTCTTCAGCAGTGTCAGAAGCTGCCTGAAATACTGTTTACGCCGGCTACAAAGGCACAGGCAGGGGAACATGACGAGAACATAACGTTCGAGAGAGCAGCGGAAATTGTGGGGCAAAAGACGGCTGATTATATTCGCGACCGGAGTATCGAGATTTTCAAAAAGGCCGGTACGTATGCCGAAGGCAGAGGAATTATTTTAGCAGATACCAAGTTCGAGTGGGGAAATGGCGGCGGCAGGATTATTTTAATTGACGAGGTACTGACGCCCGATTCATCGAGGTTCTGGCCTGCCGACTGTTACGAAAGCGGCAGGGACCAGGAAAGCTTCGATAAGCAGTTTGTGCGTAATTACCTGGAAGAGATAAATTTCGACAAATCGGGGGCGGGTGTGGAGCTGCCTGAGGAGATAGTGACCAAAACCAGCGGCAAATACGTTGAGGCGTTCGAGCGCTTGACGGGCAGGAAATTCGAGTTCGGCAGGTGAGCGCAACGGGCGGGCCGGACAGTGGCATCAGCGGCCTGGGCGACAGGACAAACACAAACGGCGAACAACGGCAGATGGAATTGTGCAAAAATGCGTGGAATAAAAAAAGCCAGATTCCGAAAAACAGAACCTGGCTTCGGAGGAGGGTGATGAAAAGCCATTTGGACGCTTACAGTACCGTTTTGCCGGTACGGCAAGCCTAAATATACTTTTATAATCGAATAAGAGCCTTAAAAACCTTTAATCAATCTTGCCAAAAACTACACTTTTGCAGGAGGCAATCAAGTATGAGCAAGCAAAAAAGCATATTTTTTTACTTTTTACGTATGTAATCGAGCTTAATGCCCCCAATAACTTACAAGAATTTTACGCTTGCCAAAACGGCCTTGTTCCAATAATTTAACCGGTTGGCTGTTACTTCTTGTTGCTGGTGCGCAAAAAAGGTTCTTATGGAAGGCAAAATAACGATTGCACAGCTTATGGAGGCCAAGCGGCGCGGTCAGAAAATCGCCGCGGTCAGCTGCTACGACTATACGACGGCCAGGCTAATCTCTCAGGCTGATGTAGAGATGATTCTCGTGGGCGATTCGGCGGCGCAGGTGATTCTGGGGCTTGACTCGACACTGCCGGCGACGATGGATTTCATGGTAGCGTTGACGGCGGGGGTGCGGCGAGCAGCGCCCAATGTGTACCTTGTGGCTGATATGCCATTTCTGTCGTACCAGTTGGGTCTATACGAAGCGATTAAGAATGCGGGGCGTTTTGTAACCGAGGCTGGTGCTCAAATGATAAAGATTGAGGCCAGCAGTGCGTATCTGGACGTAATAAAGGGTGTCAGCGATGCGGGTATGGCGGTTATGGCGCATATCGGGATACGGCCGCAGAGCATCTGCAAGACAGGTCAATTCAAGGCGGAGGCCACAACGGCGGCAATGGCGCTGGACTTGATAAGTCTGGCAGGGCAGATGACCGTTGCCGGCGCAAGTATGCTTTTGCTCGAGGGCGCAGCGGCAGAGGTGGGTGAGATTATCACGGCGCGCAGCGATGTTCCAGTAATAAGCTGCGGGTCCGGCAGCGGCTGTGACGGGCAAATACTGATAGCGCCGGACATACTGGGGCTGACACAGGGGCCAAGCCCTAAATTTGCAAAAAGTTACGCGAATCTGGCCCAGCAGGTTATCGAGGCTGCTGCGGGATACAGCAGGCAGGTGAAAACCGGCGAATTCCCGGATAAAGAACACAGCTACCACATGAAACCTGGTGAACTTCAGCGGCTTGAGGCCTTGTTAACAGAGAAATACTGACCGGCGGACGGCCGAGCCGGTGGAACACATTATTGAGCCTGAAACCGGCAGGCGGTGACCAAAATTACGAAACGTTTTTGTGGATTATAGGGTGATTGCGGGGTAGAATTGTATCGGTGGTCTTCGGGGGGCGTGGTTGTTGAGGGTCTGACAGTTTAAGGTAAAGCTTTCGGAGACAAACGAATGAGGGATGTTCGTGTTGCAGGGGTACAGTTCGAGCACGCGGCAGGGGATAAAAAAGCCAACCTGGCGAAGATTGCGGATTTTGTAAAACAGGCGGCCAGGGAGAAGATTGAAATTATAGCGTTTCCCGAATGCTGTATAACGGGATACTGGTTTTTGCGGAAACTTTCGCGTGTGCAATTAGTTGAACTGGCAGAGGAGGTTTTCGAAGGGCAGAGCTGCGGGGAGCTTTCGCGGCTGGCCAAAGAATATAATATGACCATAGGGGCCGGGCTTGTAGAAATCGGGAAAGACAAAAAACTTTACAATACATACGTGGCGGCAATGCCCGACGGACGGTTCGCACGGCACAGAAAGATACACTGTTTTATCAGTGAGCATATGAGCAGCGGGTCGGAGTACACGGTTTTTGAGACACCGCAGGGCTGCAAATTAGGCGTTTTGATATGCTACGATAACAATATAGGCGAGAATGTGCGGCTGACGGCGCTTAAAGGGGCTGAGATACTGCTTGCTCCGCACCAGACAGGCGGCTGCGCAACGCCGAGTCCGCACTGCATGGGCGTTATAGACAGACGGCTGTGGGAGAACAGGGAAAAAGACCCGGCAGCGATTGAAGCCGAATTCAAGGGACCCAAAGGCAGAGGTTACGTGGTGACGTGGCTTCCGGCACGGGCGCATGACAACGGGATGTTCGTTATATTCAGTAACGGGGTAGGAGTGGATGATAACGAAATAAGGACCGGCAACGCGATGATTATCGATTGCTACGGGCGTATCATAACCGAAACCTGGCAGGCCAGTGACAAGATGGTTACAGCGGTGCTGGAGGCTAAGCTCAGAGATAACTGTACGGGAGTCAGATGGATAAAGACCCGTCGGCCGGAATTGTACCGGGACCTTGCAGTTCCGACCGGATTAGAAGAAGATACAAGGAAGGTCAGGTTTGCGGGTTTGGAAATATAATCTCAAGAATACGGCGTGGAAATAAGGTTATGTGCAGATTTGGTTTGGCGGTGTTATTGTCGCTTTTGTGGTTTGTCGGGTGCGCTGGCGTTAAAAAAACCGGCCTTACCGAAGAACAGATAGCAATGGCGGCACTGCCGGCACAAGGGCAACAGCCTGGATGTTCAGGTGGGTTCGTTCTTTCGGTGGGCGGCGAGACTGTAACCAGCGCTGAGGTCGTGGAGCCGCTAATCGAACCTTTCAGGAAATTTGCGCGGGAGAACGATTTCGAGCAGTTCAAACGCTATGCCGGCGGAGGAGTCGAACAAGCCCTTATAAATCGGATATCCAGTGTTCTGCTTTACCTGGAGGCAAAAAAAACAGGGGGTAAGAATATAGACGAGGCGATAGACAAGGCGGTCAACGCAGAGGTACGGCAGTTTATTGTCGGCTTCGGAGGCGATTACGCCAAGGCAGAAGAGGAACTGAAGCGTATGGGTATGGACTGGGAGCAGTTCCGGGATTATCAGAAAAAGCTTATTGTCAGCCATTCATACCTGGCGTCGCAGATTCCCGTGCAATCGGCGCTGACCCACAGGCAACTTCTCGAATACTACAATAAAGTGAAAGAAGAATCATTTTCCACGCCGGCAAAGTTAAAGTTTCAGTTGATAGATATTCAGCCATCGAGGCTGGAAATAACCGATGGGAACAGCAGCAGGGAACAACAGGCTGTTGCTCTGGCGGGCAGTGTATACAGACTGCTGGAAAACGGTGAAGATTTCGGGCAGTTAGCCAGGCAGTATTCTCACGGGCACCGTGCGCAATTCGGAGGGGAATGGCAGACGGTGGAGCCGGAATCGCTGGCGAAACCTTATGATATTCTGGCCAGGCAGGCGGAAAAGATGCAGGAGGGGCAGGTCGGGAGTCCGTTGGCGGCGCAAGACCATATTTTCATAGTGAAACTGCTGGAAAAGCAAGGCAAGACAATACAGGCTTTCGAGAAGGTGCAGGGGCAAATAGAGTCGCGAATTCTTTTGCAGCGGCGCAAAGAGGCAATCGATGAGCTTGGATACAAGCTGGCTGAACGGGCAATCTCGGGGCAAAAAGGAGAGTTTACGGAATACTGTATTGCAGAAATCTACCGAATCTGCAATCAATGACAAAGCGTCGGCGTGCCGGCCTTCGCTGATACTATTCTGCGAAGCAGCACTTCGCTACGAAGTACGACAGCTACGGAGGACAGGCCGGCGACGGCTAAACGGGGCCAAATATAATAACGTGCGACGATACGGGGAAACCGGATGGGAAAAATAGCACATGGAATAGACCTTGTGGACTGCCCTCGGATAGAAAAGATGCTTAAACGTCACGGTCAGCGATTTATGGAGCGGGTTTTTACGCCGCTGGAGCAGAACTACGCCGACAGGAACAAGAACCGTGTGGAAAAGCTGGCTGGTCGCTTTGCGGCCAAGGAGGCGGTATTGAAACTTCTGGGTACGGGCTGGCAGGGTAAAATCGCGTGGACGGATATCGAGGTTGCCAATAACGCGGCTGGTCAGCCCCAGGTCAGTGTCAGCGGGGAGGTGAAAAAAATAGCCTCAAAACTGGGGATTAAAGATATAAGTGTCAGTATCACTCATACCGCGAATTTTGCGATAGCATCGGCGATTGCAATAAGACAGTAAAATGAAAGCAAACGATTTTGACTGCATTATCACGGGCGGCGGTCACGCCGGTGTTGAGGCTGCTTATGCGGCGGCGAGCATTGGCGCCCGGACGTGCCTTATAACCATAAGTAAAAGCACAATTGCACAGATGAGCTGCAACCCGGCGGTCGGCGGAATCGGCAAGGGCCAGATTGTGCGCGAGGTGGATGCGCTTGGGGGGTTAATGGGTCTGGCGATAGACTCGGCGGGTATTCAGTTCCGGATGCTGAACCGTTCCAAGGGTCCGGCGGTACAATCACCACGAGCACAGGCCGACAGGCATAAATACGCACGGTGGATGCAGCAAAAGCTTTCGGAAACGCCGAACCTTACCATCGTGGAGGCAATAGTCACAGATATAGAGACAGAAGGTAACAGGGTCAGGGCGGTTCGGTGCAAAGACGGGAATGTGTATCGCGCACAATGTGTCGTAGTGACAACCGGGACGTTCCTTGGCGGGATACTGTATATGGGCAACGAGGCTGTTCCGGGGGGCAGGATTGGTGAGCCTGCGAGCATGGAACTGTCGGGCAGTCTTCGGCGGCTGGGCCTGAGGCTGGGCCGAATGGCCACAGATACTACACCAAGGCTGGATGCCGGTACGTGCGACCTGGATAAACTGCAGGTGCAGCACGGTGAACAGCCGGCAGTGCCTTTTTCGTTTATGACCGACAAAATAGAGACCGCGCAGGTGCCCTGCTGGATTACGTACACAAATGAAAAGGTGCATAAGCTGCTTGCGGAAAACCTGCATCGCGCGGCGTTGTTTTCGGGCAGGATAACGGCTGCGGACCCGCGGTACTGTCCGAGCATAGAAAGCAAGGTGGTGCGATTTCCGGACAAGAAGCAGCACAGGATTTTCCTTGAGCCTGAAGAAGAGAGTATAAAGACGATTTATTGCAACGGGATTTTTACATCGATGCCGGCAGATGTTCAGGAGCAGATGCTCAAGGTCATACCGGGTACCGAGGGTGCGAGGGTGGTGCATTACTCATACGCAGTGGAATACGATTATTGTCCGCCGATACAGCTCGAAAACAGCCTGGAGACAAAAAAGATACGGGGACTTTTTCTGGCGGGGCAGATAAACGGTACAAGCGGGTACGAAGAGGCGGCTGGTCAGGGGATAATAGCGGGCATAAACGCTGCGAGGAAAGTACAGTCGGCTGAGCCGATTGTACTTGGCAGAGAGCAGGCGTATATAGGGGTAATGATAGACGATTTGCTCACGGGCGGTATCGCAGACAGTAAGGACGGGAAAGAGCGTCTGGGGACGCTTAACGAACCTTACCGGATGTTTACTTCTCGGGCGGAATACAGGCTTTTGCTTCGGGCGGATAACGCAGACAGGCGATTGACTCAGCTGGGCAGGTCGGTGGGCCTGGTAACGGCAGGCCGGTGGGAGAAATTCGAGAGAAAGCTGGCAGGGATAAACAGGCTGAAGGATTACCTTGAAAACAGCCGGATAAGGGGGCTTAGCCTGTGGCAGCAGCTTGGTGTGCCGGACAACGAGGCTTGCGATGAGATTTCACAGCGAGCCAGAGGCGTTTTATGCCAGTGGGGGTACGATGGTATGAGCCAGCAGATAGTGGAATCGGTGCGTATAGACGCGAAATACGCCGGTTATCTGGGCAGACAAGAGCGGCTGGCGGCAAATATGCAGGCGTTAGACAAGAAGAAGCTGCCGGAAGAGCTTGACTACACGAGGATTATACACCTTCGCGCAGAATCGAAGGAGAAGCTGTCGGCTTTCAGGCCCGGGACTTTAGGCCAGGCAAGCCGTATCAGCGGTATTACGCCTGCTGATATAACGGTAATACAGATTCACCTTAAAAAATACTATTAAGGCGTTTGTCGGGGCAGGTTCTTTTACAAAGCAAGGTCAAAAAAACTCTTTACCAATAGGCGTACAGGCAATATATAAGATATACTAAGTATCTCAAACTGAGCGATGGTCAGTTTGAGAATGTAAAAAGCAAAACGCAAAAATCAAAACTGTGGAATCCGCCTGCGGCGGATGACTGATTTTACGAGGTTTTTTGTATTACAGAAGGTATTGTCAAATATACGGTTATGTTAATTTTCAGTCGTTAGTCGGTCAGTTTGAGTAAGTATCTATCCATAGTTACTGGGACATCAGGAGGCAGAATATGGACAAGGGTATGCAGGCTGATGTATCCGTACCGCATCGGGCGAAACAGTACGTTGCAGAACAGATTCGCGGTGCGCGTAAGTTGTACGTGGGCATAGACATAGGTTCAACCAGCAGCGATGTTGTAGTGCTTGATAATACCAGCAGGATTATTTTCAGCGACTATAAATACATAGAAGGGGCGGCGGTAAAGACGGCCGGGAAGCAGTTAGAGGCCGTTCTGCGGGATTTCGGGGGCAATAATATCGCTGGTGCGGCAGTTACAGGGTCGGCGGGGCGGCTTTTTGCGGAGTTGCTGGGTCTGGCGTTTGTAAATGAGGTACCTGCCCAGGCGGCAGCCATATGTCATCTGTATAAAGACCTGCGGGAAGGGTCGATAATCGAGATGGGGGGGCAGGACAGCAAGCTGATATTCCTGTCAACCCAGCAGGGGAAGACGACGATGTCGGACTTTGCGCTGAGCTGGGGGTGTGCGGCAGGGACAGGGTCTTTTCTGGACCAGCAGGCTGAAAGACTGGGTATAAAGATAGAAGGGCAGTTTGGGGAACTTGCGCTTCAGAGCAAAAGCGTTCCGCGGATGGCCGGCAGGTGCGCGGTGTTCGCAAAGACGGATATGATACATCTTCAGCAGCAGGCGACGCCCAACTGCGACATAATAGCGGGTTTATGCGTGGCGCTGGCGAGGAATCTGAAAAGCAGCCTCGGATGCGGGAGGGAATTTGTCAAACCGATAGTGTTTACGGGCGGAGTGGCGGCCAATGCGGGTGTTGTCAGGGCGATAAAAGAGGTGTTCGAACTTCAGGATGGTGAACTGATTGTACCCAAGGAGCATTTTTTTACGGGTGCTATCGGGGCAGTATTGACGGCAAAAAGCAAGGGCCAGACGGGCAGCGTTGAGATAGACCTTAAGAAAATTGACAGCTATCTGGCGCAGGAAGGTACGGCGGTGGAAAAGGCAGCCAGGCGGCCGGCGCTGCGAAAACCAAGCCTGCCGGTACCTGAAAGCATAGTTTATGAGCACCTGCTGAGCGATGCGAGTGAGCCGATAAACGCGTACTTAGGCGTGGATGTAGGGTCGATAAGCACAAACGTGGTGGTGATGGACGAGGAAAAACGTGTACTTGCCAAGGAATACCTGATGACGGCTGGGCGGCCTTTAGAGGCGGTCCGAAAGGGTCTGAAGCTGGCGGGCGACAAGGTGAAGGGCAAAGTAAGGATTCTCGGAGCGGCCACGACGGGTTCGGGACGTTACCTGACGGGTGACTTCATAGGGGCCGACCTTGTGATAAACGAAATTACGGCACAGGCGGCGGGGACAACGATAGTAAATCCGAAGGTTGATACGATTTTTGAAATCGGCGGTCAGGACAGTAAATACATATCGCTTGAAAACGGGGTAATAACGGATTTCGAGATGAACCACGCGTGCGCGGCAGGTACGGGTTCATTTCTCGAAGAACAGGCACAGCGGCTGGGTATAAGCATCAACGAACAGTTCGCCGAGCTGGCTTTCAGAAGCGACAAACCAATAAAGCTGGGGGAGCGTTGTACGGTGTTCATGGAATCGGATATGGCAAGCTACCAGCAGCAAGGTGCCAAGACAGAAGAACTTGTGGCTGGTCTGAGTTATTCCATCGTGAACAACTATCTTAACCGCGTGGTGGGGCGCCGCAAAATAGGCAACAACATCTGTTTCCAGGGCGGGACGGCGTTCAACAAGGCGGTGTGGTCGGCGTTCGAGCAGGTTACGGGCAAAGTGGTGATGGTACCGGACCACCATGAGGTAACGGGCGCGCTGGGGGCGGCGTCGATTGCGGCTGAATATATGAAAAAAGCGGCTGAGGATTCAGGACAGATTCCGGCAAGCAAATTCAGGGGTTTTGAGGAAATAGTGAATGTCAACTACAGCCAGGAATCGTTTGTGTGCGGACACTGTGCGAATCACTGCGAGATAAAGAAGGTTCAACTGCCGGGTTCAGAGCCGTTGTATTACGGCAGCCGGTGCGACAGATACAACATCAAGAAAAGTAACCAAAAGCATAAGGGACCTGGGGCGTTCGAGTACCGCACAGAGATGCTGCTGAAATATGCGGGCATCGAAGACAGACAGATGCTCGCAACGTCTTGCGAGAGGGTGGAAAAGGACAGGGACAAATTGCGCGCCGGTACGCGGACAAAGATAGGCATTCCGATGGCTTTGGCATACTGGCAGCTATTGCCGCTTTTTGCCAGATTTTTCAGGTCACTGGGTTTTGAGGTGGTTCTTTCGGGGCCAACCAGCAAGCAGGTGGTGCGCAGGGGAATAGAATTAGTGACTGCCCAGCCTTGCTTTCCGGTGAAGGTGGCGTACGGGCATATCGCGGAGCTGATTGCGAAAAAGGCGGATTACATTTTTCTTCCGAGCATAGTTTCGATGCGGTCGAATTATTCTCAAAGCAGAAAGAACCAGCTTTGTCCGTATGTGCAGTCACTTGTATATCAGGCCCAGCCGGCTTTTGCAAACAGGCTTGGTGAAACAGAAATACTTACGGCGGTGCTTCGGCTGGGCGAAGGGGACAGTCTTTTGCGCAAGAGTTTCGGTGAGCTGGGCAAAAAGCTGGGTTTTTCGCGGCGCGTGATTGGCAGGTCAATCGATGAAGCACTGGAGGCGCAGTCGGGTTTTGAACAGTCATTGGTAAACAAAGGCGCAGAGTACCTTAAACAGGCGGGGCCGGATGAAAAAATTGCGGTACTGATTTCACGGCCATACAACGGCTGTGACGAGGGTATGAACCTTCAACTGCCGAAAAAACTTGCAGAACTGGGCGTTAAGGTAATGCCGATGGATATGCTGGACTTAGACAGCGCACCACTGAGCGAGGAATCACTGCACAAGAGCGCATACTGGGTTTACGGGCAGAAGATATTACGGGCAGCGGAGATAATTAAGAGAGACGCGCGTCTTTATGCGATATATCTGTCGAATTTTGCGTGCGGGCCGGACTCGTTTCTGATGACGTTCTTCAAGGAAATAATGGGTCACAAGCCGTGCCTGCAGCTGGAACTGGATGAGCATTCGGCAGACGCGGGTGTGATAACACGTCTTGAAGCGTTTCTTGACAGTCTGAAAAACTACCACCCCGAACGCCAGCAGCCGGTGTGCGAAAAGGTAGAACGAGTAAAAAGCATCGGCAGCGAGCGCAAGCTGTATGTTCCTTATATGAGCGACTGCTCTTACGGCCTGGCGAGCTGTTTGAAGGCTTACGGTCAGCCTGCAGAGGTGATGCCGATATGTGATGAGGCGGGTTTGCTGCGAGGCAGGGCGTTTACGACGGGCAAGGAGTGCCTTCCGCTTGTGACAACAGCAGGGGAGATGCTGAAAGTAATGGAAAGCGAAGGCAACGCAGGCCATAAGGTGGCTTTCCTTATGCCGGGGGCATCGGGGCCTTGCAGGTTCGGGATGTATAACTGTATGCACAAGCTGATATTGCGGTATGCCGGGGCAGGAAATGCCGCTGTGATAGCTCCAAATCAGGACAGCGGTTTTTACAGCGAGATGGCCGCAAGCGTCAGCAGGTCGGCAGCGCGAGGTTTTATGAAAGACGCCTGGACAGCCCTGGTGGGGCTGGATTTGCTGGGGAAATTAGTGCTTCGGATTCGGCCATTTGCGAAAGACCGGCAAAGCGCACAGCTTGTTTATGACTGGTCGGTCAGGCAGTGGCTTAGCGCAGTGGAACAGCGCAAAAGCCTGTGGCGAATGCGCAAGCTAATGGGGATTATCGCGCATGAATTTGGGGCGGTGGAATTAGACAACCAGAGCCAAAAGGCGCGGATAGGCATAGTGGGTGAAATCTACGTTCGGAACCATCCGTTTGCCAATATGAACGTGGTCAGGAAGTTAGAGAATCTGGGAGCGGTATGCGACCTGGCGTCTCTTGCGGAGTGGATATACTATACCAATTTTACGCGTAAGCAAACAGCGCGGCGCGGCGGACAGATGCGAAATCTGCTTACCAACATTGTTCAGAACATATGCCAGCACCGCGTTGAGCGGATTCTTGCAGAGCCCCTGGAGGAAAGGTTCGGCAAGCTGGCCGAAGAGCCGGTGGAAGAGATAATCAAACTGGCGCGGCCTTATATGCATTATTCTCTGGAGGGTGAAGCGATACTGACGATAGGCAAAACAATCGAATACTATCATCAGGGTTTCGGGGGTGTAGTGAACGTAATGCCGTTCAGCTGTATGCCGTCGATAGTTGTCAGCAGCCAAACGACACGGGTAAGCGCCGACTGTGAGCATATGCCGATACTTGATTTAAGCTTCGACGGGCAGGAAGACCTGACATACACTACGCGGCTGGAGGCGTTCGTGGAGCAGGTGCAGCAGAGGCAGGGGAGCCTGTCAAGCGCGGCGGAACTGCTGAGGGTACGTTAAGAGCCGGGGTCAGGGGCTTTGTGAGGATTTGGTCTTGTAGTCCGGCAGCGGCGGCCATTAGAATAGTTATCGCAGGCATCCGTCAGGCGGTACAACAGCACAAAGCAGCCGGGGATATTGGCGACAAAGAAAAACAGTTATTAGAAGGCTTACTGACCCAGCGTGAAAACATCCGGCGAACAGCAGAGGATAAACAATTGTTTTAACAGTTGTGAGGAAAAACAATGAGTCAATCATATAACATATATTGCGATGAGTCATGTCATCTTGAAAACGATGGTCAGAAAGTAATGGTATTGGGAGCTGTCTGGTGTCCTAAAAACCTCAGCAAGAGTATTTCACAAGATTTGCATAAAGTTAAACAGAAACACGGACTCGACCGGAAATTTGAAGTTAAGTGGAAAAAGGTTGGTGACAAAAAGATTGAGTTATACAAAGACTTTGTGAACTACTTTTTTGATAACAATGATTTGCACTTTCGATGCTGGATAGCAGAAAAACAAGGGCTTGACCATTCGAGATTTGCCGGGCAAGACCATGATGTCTGGTACTATAAAATGTATTTTGGGATGTTGAAGGTTATCTTCTCACCTCAGGGCGAGTATTTTATTTATCTGGATATTAAAGACCATTGGGGCGGAAGGAAAGTCAAAAAACTTCATGACGTGATTTGTAACAGTATGTATGATTTTAATCGCAATATTGTTAAACATATTCAGATTATGCATTCCTACGAATCAGAGTTGTTGCAGTTAGCAGACCTGTTAATAGGTGCAGTTTCTTATGTAAATAGAAATCAAAGCGGGAATAAAGGCAAGGAGGAGTTGATTAAAATAATAAAAACTCGATCAAACTATAACCTGACCACAAAAACGCTTTTCAAAGAAGACAAGTTCAATATTTTTCGTTGGACACCACAGGAGGAAAACGATGTGTAATTTTCCGGAGTGGTTGCCCCAGATGGTGTCCGTCAGTCCATGGACTCAGGATACATTTGATATGCTTTACAAAATCTTTGAGGTGGATTTTAAGAATAAGCCTTTGAAATATAAAGGTTATACGGTCTGGTTTTTCCCGGAAATGCTGGATGGCAAGGAACTGATATTCTGGCATTTGACTCACAGGGAAGATGAAGAAACGAAGAAATACCATCCGGATTTAAGAAGGTCGGAACGATTGCCCTGGGCAAGGCCGTTGATTGAATATCCCGATGACGGTGATGTTTTGGCCTGGGACTTTAAGGAACATGACGGTAAAATTGTTACTTATGTTCGGCTAAAGGAGCATGATTATTTGGTTCTTATGAAAAAGTATAAAGATGGCCAAAGACGATTGATAACTTCTTACTATATTGACTATGAACACAAAAGAAAAACCTTGGATAAAAAGTACAAAGGAAGGATTTGCTAAAATAATAAAAGCCAACGACAAGCGTTGGCTCAATTCCTTCTACACATGGTAAATGAACTATTACTAATATCGTATATATTGGGCTAAAGTTCAAGAAAAATTTGGCTTTTATAAAACAAAATTTGATTTATTGACATAAGTTATTGATTGGCGTATAGTTATAACCTGGCTCAAGGGAAGCTATGGCAGATATTTTATTATATTGGCGAGATTATAAAAAGAGCTGGACAGAACAGCTAACGTGTCGGTATTAAATCAGCAGGAAGGGGCGCGGGCAAATGACATCAGACTATACATACAAAATCACAGGGGTGGGGCTTCTGTCAGTATTTATGCTGGTGTGCGGGTTCTTACCGTTAGATTGTTCAAGAAGGAGTGCTGGTGTTTTCGGGTCCGAACAGGGCCGGGCCGATGCAAACGAATCGCCCCCGGATGTGAATTGTCCGGTGCAACAGCAGGAAAAGAAGGATTCGGAGAAGAAAAAAATTCCGCGGCCGACGCATACACACGCAGCGTTTCAGGAATATGTCAGGGAACGGGCTGATATGGTGAATGAGCAGATAAAGGCCCGCGGTATAAAACAATTGCCTGTGCTGGATGCTCTTTACGCGGTGCCTCGACATGCTTTTGTTCGGCAGCGCGACCTTCGGAGGGCATACAGCGACCAGCCGGTTCCAATAGGTATGGGGCAAACGATAAGCCAGCCGTACATAGTGGGGTATATGACCGAGGCTTTGAAGCTGAACATAAAAAGCAAGGTTCTGGAGATAGGGACGGGTTCGGGGTATCAGGCGGCGGTTTGCGCAGAAATAGCCGGTGAGGTTTATACGGTGGAGATTATCGAGGAGCTGGCTGCAGCGGCGGGGCAGCGGCTGGCGGAACTGGGGTACGGGAACGTATTCGTAAAAGCAGGTGACGGGTACTTGGGGTGGGCCCAGAACGGTCCTTACGATGCGATAATAGTAACGTGCGCGGCGGGATTTATTCCGCCGGCGTTAATCGAGCAGGTGAAAGTCGGCGGTAAAATAATCGCGCCGCTGGGCAGCGCTTTCGGGGTGCAGACGCTGGTGTTAATAAGCAAGGACAGGGAAGGGCGTCTTCAAAGCAAACGGCTTCTTCCTGTACGGTTTGTTCCCATGGTGGGGCAAATACGAAAAGAACGCAGCGGGGGAGACAATTCGAGCAAAGAGCAAAAATGATACAGAGCACAGGGCGGCCGAGCACAGCGGTTGAAAGCGGCGCGGGCAAAATGACGGTGATACAGGTTACGGTGTTTATCGTATCGGCGGCGGTGCTTGCGCTGGAGCTTGTGCTTGTCAGGGTGCTTTCCATCGGTCACTGGCACCATTTTTCATACCTTGTAATCAGTACGGCTCTGCTGGGTTTTGCGGCGGGCGGTACGTTTGTTACCATCGGGTTAAGAACGCTGTCGAAACACCTCGGGGGCAGCCTGTGGGTGTTTACCGTTGGGATGGCTTTGACGATACCGGCGGTGGTGTGGATAAGTCAGAAAGTACCTTTTGACGAGCTGCAGCTTGTATGGGACCGACGGCAGATATTTTACCTGTTCGCATATTACCTTCTTTTTTTCGTACCGTTTTTTTGCGGCGGAGTATGTGTAGCGCTGGCATTCGGTGTCGCGGCAGAAAAGGCGCATAGCATTTATTTCTGCAACATGGCAGGTTCAGGTGTTGGTGCGGGATTGATTATCGCGTTAATGTACGGCAACAGTCCGCAGCAACTGCTTTTGATAATCAGCGCAGTTACGTTTTTTGCGGCAGCGGTGCCGGCGGCGGGGATTTCACGATGGTGCGCGGGTGTGACTGTAATTGGGGGTGCGGTATGGGTTGGGCTTTTCGGATTTGGTTTGCGAGGTGGAGGGGGACTTGAGATTGAAATCAACGAGAACAAGTCTCTTGCTTATTACAGGGCACTGCCGAAAGTCGAGACGGTGGCGGTAGAATACAGTCCGCTGGGACGGCTTGACTGTCTGCAAGGTCCTGCACTTCGGTACTTCCCGGGGCTGGGTATCGGATACACGGGAGAACTCGGCGAGCAGAAGCTGATAATCAGCGACGGCGACGGAATAACGGCGGTGAACCGGTTCGCCAGTAAAGAAGATATGCGATATTACGATTATACGACCTCAGCGCTTGCGTATCACTTAGTCGATGACCCGGAGGTTTGCGTAATCGGGGCCGGGGGCGGTACGGACGTGGCGGCAGCGTTGTCGCTGAGCGCAAAATCGGTTACGGCAGTGGAGATGAACCGGCAGGTGGTGGAGCTTGTTCGCGGGCGTTTGGACAAATATTCCGGCGGACTGTACGGACGAAATGACGTGGAGGTTGTCATTGCCGAAGGACGTAACTTTCTTCAAACGACCGGTCGGCGTTACGATATTATCAACATATCGCTGCTGGAGTCTTTTGTGGGCGCCTCGGCGGGAGTGTATTCGCTGAGTGAAAGCCACCTTTACACGGTCGAAGCGGTACAGCAGGGGCTGCGGAAACTCAGTGAGCACGGTTTTTTGAGTATTACGCGAATGCTGAAAGAGCCGGCCCGGGACAGTATAAAGATATTCGCCACGGCGGCGGAGGCACTTGGCCGGGAGGGTATCAGTAACGCAGGGGGGCATATAATAATGATTCGGAACTGGGCAACGGCGACGATTGCGGTGTCACGGCAGGCGATTTCCGATACTCAAGTCGCCAAGGCGCGGAGGTTTGCCGAGGAGCGGAATTTCGACCTTGTTCACGTACCGGGGATTGCCGCCGAAGAGGTGAACCGCTATTACGTACTGGAAGAACCTGTTTACTATAACAGTGTTCAGCAGATTCTGTCGGGGCATCGAGAGGATTTTTACAACAATTACGGGTATAACATCCGGCCGGCCACGGACGACCGACCTTACTTTTCGGATTTTTTCAAGTGGAAGTCGCTGGGGTACATGGTTCGGACAATACCGGGACAATGGCTGATATTTACGGAATGGGGTTACCTTGTTCTGACGGCAACGCTGGTTCAGGCTGTTATCGCCAGTGCTGTGTTCATAGTGCTTCCGCTGTGGGCGGCAAAATCGGTAAAAAGCGTTGTTGGCGGCAAATGGCGAACGGCGTGTTTTTTTGTTCTTGTGGGGCTGGGTTACATGTTTCTTGAGATGGGCTTTATCCAGAAGATGACGCTGCTGATAGGACACCCGGTTTTCGGGGTGGCGGTGACACTGACGGGTTTTCTGCTGTTTTCGGGCTTAGGGTCAATGCTTTCGGGACATGTCCTGAAAAGATTGGAAAAGAGAATTGCAGTGGAAAAACCCGACCGACCTGCGGGCAGGACAGTTATAATTTCAGCGGTATGTGCGGTTATTCTAATCGGCACGGCAGAGATATTGTTTATAAGAACACGGTTTGAGTCCCTTATGGGTCTTTCATTTACAAGCCGTATGCTGGTGGGTGTGGCACTTACGGGTATTCTTTCGTTTTTTATGGGGATGCCGATGCCGACGGCGCTTAGGGAACTTGTGCCGGATAGACAGGCGCTGGTACCGTGGGCGTGGGGGGTGAACGGGTTTGCATCGGTAACGGCGGCGGTTCTGGGGACATTTCTGGCGGTTTCGGTGGGTTTTACGATTCTGATGGTACTGTCGCTGGGGTGTTATCTGGCGGCGGCGACAATTTCAAAACACTTGTGCTCTTAAGGGGTTCGGGCAGGTCATTTTGGTTTTAGAGCAATTCGGTGTCAAGGGAGTGAGGTAATTTTTCGAGGGGACAGCCCCGACATTGGGCTTTGGGTCTGCAAAACTGCTTGGCGAGGCTAACCAGCAATGCGTGAAATTCATTGAACAGGGCGGTGTCGGCCGGCAGGTTCGACTGAAATAACTGCTGCAGCTGGTGATAATCGTGGTCGGGTTCGATGAGGTGATGGCGGACAGCGATGCGCGAGGTGTAAGCATCAACGACAAATACCTGCCTGTCGAAGGCGTACAGTAAAATCGAATCAGCGGTTTCAGGCCCGATACCCTTGATGGCCAGAAGCTGTTGTCTGAATGTATCGGTTCGGATATTCTGGAGGTTCTGCAGGCGGTTATTGTGATTTTCACACAGCCAGGCCAGGAAATTCCTGATGCGTGCGGCTTTAATATTATAATATCCTGCGGGGCGGATAAGGTCGGCGAGTTTTTCGGGTTGCATGCGGTGCATTTTTTCGGGTGCAAGAGAGGCTGCGGATTTGAGATTGGCTATGGCTTTTTCCACGTTGGTCCAGTTAGTATTCTGGGTAAGTATGGCGCCTATGATTATTTCAAAGGGTGTCTGGCCTGGCCACCAGTGCTGGGGGCCAAAGTGCGCAAAAAGCAAACCGTAAATTTCATCCAATCGCCGGGCTGTCATAAGGGCAACAGGTACTTTCAAAAGACAAGATTTTTCGGTATTGTAATCTGCGAGTATAACCTGTACACTTTTGCCAAATCGCAATTGCGGGTGTAACAAATTGAATATTTAACCAGAACAGCAGTACTTTATCCAGAGAAAAAATGCGCCGTGCAGCGAACAAAAACAGATACAACTTTAGTACAAGCGAGTTCTTTAACTTTGCAGAAGGCTCTTATCTTGAGCGAACGAGTCGGCCTGCATACGCGATATTCTTCCTGGCTCCGTTTATTGTATTTTACGAAATCGGGACAATCCTGATAAATACGGATGTTCTCAGCCAATGCCAGGTTCGGGTGGTGGCGTTTGTGTGGATAGACAGTTTCCTGAAATACCTCGGGTTTACGGACAAGGCTGTCTGGTGCGCACCGGCACTGGCGGTGGTGGTTATACTGATTGCCCTGCAGGTAGTATCCCGTAAGAGATGGCAGGTGCGGCCGGGTGATATTGTTCCAATGGCTGTCGAATGCATACTCCTGGCGGCGCCGTTGATTGTTCTGAGCCTGTTTTTGAGCAGTCCGCGACAGGCACAGGCAAGTTCGGTGCACGTGGGCTTTAGGGATGCGGTGCCATACAAGGCGGTGACGAATTGTTCAGCAGCGGACACGCGGCAGGTTCCCGCAATACAGGAAAGTTCCTCGCAGCAGCAGTTCAAGCCGTCGCTGGTGGCGGACATCGTTACGGGAATAGGGGCGGGGATATACGAAGAGCTTATATTTCGCCTGATTTTAATAGTAGCTTTGATGATTTTTTTCCAGGACCTTCTGCGTATGAGCTACCGCAATTCGATTATACTTTCTGTGTTATTCTCGGCGGCGCTTTTCAGCGCTCACCACCACATATTCTTCATAAACGGTCAATTCGACCGGGGCGGGGCATTCAACTGGACGGAATTCGGTTTTCGGACAATGGCAGGGGTTTATTTTGCGGTTCTTTTTTCCGTGCGGGGTTTCGGCATCACGGCGGGCACACATGCTTTTTACGACATTATCGCAACGGTCATTAACGGTGTTTTCTTTCAGCAGTAAAAAGCAGGACAAAACCAGGTTATTTGCAATTTTTTTTAAAAAATTTCACCGCTGTTAGTCTTTTAGTCTGCTAAGCTTGCAAAATAATCGTCCTATAACGGGCACGATGAGCCTTATCAGTACTGATATTGGGCTTGAGTGAGGTACCCGGATTCTGTTATAATTCAGATAAAGCCGACGTGCAGATTCAGAGCTGTTGGAGTTTTGATTATGGAGTTACCTCAGATTAACGTGGCTGTTGAGGAGTTGGCTTTCAGTCTGTTTCAGCGGCCGCTGCACCCGGAGCTTTTCCAGGTCTATGCCAAGCGTCAGTTAAAGACCGACAAATACGAGGCGGATATCTGGGTAACGGGGTGCACGCACGTGATAACCGTGTTCGCCGGTGAAGCGTGTTTGAGCGAAGTAATCAGCGCACCGGGCCAGCTGCTGCCGCAGCGAGGGTTAATTGAGCGCTTTCAATTCCGCGGACCCCGTACGCATAAATTCACTTTGAGCAGCAAAGTGAATTATATGACGGATTTCCAGGTCGAGAAAATGAGCCCGGGCGTGTATAAACAAAGCCACAAGGACCTTGCGCGTTTTTCGCAGAACCGGGGCATATTCGTGAGATTTCCGGATGCGGAAATCAGCGGGCTTGAGCCGTTCTGTTACGTTGATTTCGAGGCAAGACAGACGGAACTGCATATCCATACGTTTGCAGGGTATCCCGACCAGGTGACAATGATAAGGACGCAGTCGCTGTTCGACTTCCATTAAGTCAGCAGCGGCCGGCAGACGGATAAAAGGGACGTTTCAATTTGCGGACTGGCGGATTTTTTCCGTCAAAACATCCATTCTTTCGCGGATTTCCTGAGCCATTTTGCTGTTTGGGAAATCGTTGATAATCTGCCTTCCGGTTCGATAGGCCTTTGCCCACTCCTTGTCGGAGACAGCGAGCGAGAACTGGACACCGAGGTTGTGCAGTTTGTTCATAAAAACGTCCTTTGCGGCCTCCTGCAAAGCCAGGCCCTCGTTTGGGATAAGATATAAATCAAGCTCTCTTAAAACCTCGAGGCTGCGTTCGGTGTCCTGGCGTTTTACGGCGTCGTCCCATGCGGTCAAAAGAATTCTTTTTCTTTCCTGTTTTTTATCCAGCAGTTTCTGCCGCAGCATGAGGGGCTTTTCGGACTGTGGCTGGGCCTTTATGAGCTTTTCAATCTGCACACTTGCCTTGGCCCATTGATGGGCTTCAAGCAGTTTTTCGATATGGGCGACGACCTGGTTTATCCGTTCGGCGTCGGTGGCGTGACGGTACCTTTCGGCATCGTCACGAAGCTGCTTGGCAAGCTCCTTGTAGGTGGTGTTATGTGCAATCTCGTCGATGATTTCATAGGTGGCGTCAAAATCCTTCTGCTGAAGCTTATCAAAAACAATTTCCTTGAGAACCTGTGTGTGCGCATCGCGGAAAACAACCTGCTTTACCGATTCTCCGAGTCGTGTGTTCTGATTGATATTGGTCATTACGGCATGGTTTTTTTTAAGCAGCTCGGCGAGCTCTTCGAGTTTTGCATTATTTTCTTCGAGAACATGCTGGATTTTAAATGCCCGCGTGAGGATGGCTATAACAGCAATGATGAGAATCAGCAGGGCCATCAGCCAGACTATGGCTGGAGCAAAAGTACGGTCAGTGTCACCAAAAACGTTGGTTAAAAGGGTCAGCAGTGCCACGGCAATGAGGGCAGCATAAATAATTATAAGGTGTTTTCTGAATCTTGACGTGGGCTTGTTTTTTTGCGGGTCCATACCAGCAGCCTTTCAAAAAAGAGATTTTTTGGGCGTAAGACGATTTTATTATATCACTTATGAGGTGGTTGTGTCAATGTAAACCAATACTCAATATGGCATAACTCGGACATCGGCGGGAAAACACGGGGAAAGGCGGGAAATAGCGGGTTTGGGCGCTGCTGAACGGGTTTTTCAGGGGTGGGGCGGGACGATATTGAGCGGAAATCGGGCTGCTCGGGCCGCACCGGGTCTATTGGGAGCCGTTTTGCGGCTCAATGGCTGTCCTGATGGTTAAGCCGCCGTGCGTTATGGAGACGGTCAATGACCTGCACGCAGACCTAATTAACCTCGCAAAGGTGGTTCAGGATAAGCAGGCCGGCTGCTGCTTGTACCGCCGCCTGCGTCGAACGCTGATGTGTGAGCGGTTACATCGGGAAGCGGCCGAAAGATATCGCGCTCGAGCATATAATGAACCGGTCGATGACTTGGACATTGACCGGGCGTACGACTATTTTCTACGCGCCTGGCTCGGTCGCAATGGTGTGGCCGGCACGGTCAGCTACAACCAGGGGTTCTGTGTTCGCTATACAGCCAACGGCGGACATTCGGCTAAACGCTGGCAGTCGGCAGTTGCCTCAATCCCGGCATGGCGCCGGCGGCTTGCCAATGTCACGATTTTGCAGCGAGACGCCTTCGAGGTATTGCAGAGGATCGAGGACCGCAAGGGCACGGCGATTTATATTGACCCGCCATACATAAAAAAAGGAGCAAAATACAT
>DATKWV010000214.1:0-5319 GCA_035529405.1 Sedimentisphaerales bacterium
GGCTGGGTGGCGATGCTGATATTTGCGCTGCAGGCCAGCACACACATGGTCGGCGCCGGCGATACGTGGGTGGCAATGGCGTGCGGCAGACATTTCATCAATCACGGTGTCGATACGGTCGAGCCGTTCAGCGCAAACAGCCATAAGGCAGGACCGACAGAAGAAGATATACAGAAATGGCCCAAAGCCGCGAGGTGGATTGCCGACAAAGTAGGGCTGGAGACGGTCAGATACTGGCATCCGACCGGCTGGGTCAACCAGAACTGGCTGACACACGTTATCTTTTACTGGCTGACAACCCTGTCCCCATTTGCCGACGCGGAAGATTATTCGTTCAATACGCTTGTTTACTGGAAATTCGCCGTTTACATACTTACGGTTATCTGTGTTTATTACACGGGTAGAATCCTCGGCGCCAATGCGGC
Source organism: Sedimentisphaerales bacterium (assembly GCA_035529405.1). Classification (GTDB taxonomy): domain Bacteria; phylum Planctomycetota; class Phycisphaerae; order Sedimentisphaerales; family Anaerobacaceae; genus DATKWV01. The sequence goes on from DATKWV010000214.1 coordinate 426, forward strand.
GCTGTCGGCTGTTTTTGCCTGCTTTGCGCTGTTTGTAGGCAGGACGTTTCTGGACATCAGGCCTGCCGGGTTTTCAAACCTGCTGGTAGCTGTGTTTCTGCTTGTGCTTGTACTGACAACTTATCGAAATATTCTGTATATCTGGCTGATTGTTCCCCTTTCGGTCTTCTGGTGCAACCTGCACGGGGGATACATTTATGTATTCATAATGTTAATGCCGTTTTTTGCTTTTAATCTTTTGACCATAACATCGAAGAAAAGATTTGTTACCATAGGCACAAAAGGTCTGTATCACACGGCTGCGGCGGGTTTTGCTGCATTTATCGGGTGCATTGTTTTCAATCCTTTCCATCTGACAAATCTTACTCATACGTTCGTTATCAGTGTAAGCAAACACGCTGAGATGTGGCGCAACGTCAACGAATGGCACCCGGCGTTTGAATGGAGCAATCCCGTAGGCAGCGCAATACCTTTTTTGATAATGTATATTATCTGCTGGCTGGTGTTTATAGTTTGGGCGGTTGTTTTAATAGCCCAGCGGCGTGCGGTTCGGTTGAAAACAGGCAGACGCAAACGAGAGACCATGGAGGGTTTCGAATGGCCGAGGATTGATTTGGCGATGATGGTGATTGCGGCCCTTACGATATACATGGCGATTCGCTCACGAAGATTCATACCTATAGCCGGATACGCGGCCTGTCCGGTTTTAGCAGTGCTGGTTGACCAGACGATTCGGGTTATCGCTGCTGTCGGCAACTTCAGAAAGACGGGTGTTCTGAAGGTTAATCCCATGCCTGTTAAATTTCAGCGGGTTTTTGTTATCGGCGGAATCGCAGCGGTGCTGTTTTTCGGCACGTGGTGGGGATTGAAATTCAAGCGGGTATATCTGGACGCCTGGCCGACAGACCCGAACCTGACTTCTGTTTTTATACGAATGACGGCTTCGGACGCCAAGCCTTTTGACGCCGGCAAGTTCATAAAAGACAATAAACTTTCCGGCAATATGTTCAACTACTGGACCGAAGGCGGCTTTATCGCCTGGAGCCAGGAACCGGACCCGAATACGGGAAAAACACCGCTGCAGTTGTTTATGGACGGCAGGGCGCAGGCTGCTTATGAGCCGAACAGCTACCAGCTTTGGGCAGGCATTATGTCGGGCGGCCCGGTCTATCAAAGTGCCGTTACCAGAGGACAGAGACTGAGCCGCCAGCACTACACAAAAATCGGAGAATGGATGGACCAGGAGCTTAAGAAGCATAACGTGTGGGTGGTGCTGATGCCGGCCAAGGAGTTTGATAAACCTTCGATGGCGGGCCTTGAACATAGTCCGAGCTGGCATCTTATATTTCTCAATAACAAACAAAGGCTGTTTGTGGATATAACCACGCCGCAGGGCAAAGCGCTTTTCGACGGTTTGTTTAACGGCAAGACCGTTTACCCGGATGAGTTTTCGCGGAATCTTGCGCTGGCCCACAACGCTTATTTGTTTGGAACAGACCCGGCTGCAAAAGAGCGGGCGCTTGATTTTGCGATAAGGGCGTTTGAGCTGCAGCCGTGCCAGGCGCCTATGGTTAAGATTACGGGCCTTGGTGCGAAAATGCCCGCATCAAAGTCGCGGGTGGACCAGTTCTGCAAGAGTTACTTCGATGATTTTGACAAAAACAGGAAAATTTACGCCCGACAGCACGCTTATCATAACAGATTAGTAGCGGCCCTGATTGCCGGTGACTATTTAAGGCAGCAGGCCCAGAGGCAGAAAGATACGAAATTGGCTGATTTCTATGCTGCTAAGCGAGTTGAGCTTGAAAATGAGCGAAGGCATCTGCTTAACGATAAAAGGTGGTAAGGTATGACTGCCAACGGTTCAGCGGTCAATGCTGCGGCTTCAGATACCGCATCCGGCGGCGTATCATCTATAAGTGTTTTTTTTCCCTGTTTTAACGAGCAGGAAAATATTGCCCGCACGGTAGAACGTGCGACGACAACGCTTGAAGGCATCAATGCGGATTTTGAGATAATTATCGTCGATGACGGCAGCTCAGACGCAACCGGTAAAATCGCAGACGAAATTGCTGCCGGCGACAACAGGGTCAGAGTGGTTCACCACGCAACCAACCAGGGCTACGGCGCGGCGCTGCGGTCAGGATTCGGGGCTGCAGTAAAAAAACTTGTTTTTTATACGGACGGTGACGGGCAGTTTGATATAGGTGAAATGCCGGCGCTGCTTGGGCTGACGGACCGGTATGATATTGTCAGCTGTTACCGTCTGAACCGGCAGGACAATGTCCTACGGAAAATCAACGGCTGGTGCTGGACAAAGCTTGTTTGCCTGCTGTTCGGTATGAGAATCAGGGACATCGATTGTGCTTTCAAGTTGTACAAAAGAGAGATTTTCGATAACATGACCCTCTCAAGCGGCGGAGCGCTTATCGATACCGAAATCCTCGCCAGAGCGATCCGCAGGGGTTATACCGTCACGCAACGCGGCGTGCATCACTATCGGCGAACGGCTGGCACCCAGACCGGCGCCAAGCTGAAGGTAATTTTCCGTGCTTTCAAAGAGCTGTTCAGGCTGTATAATCAAATCCGCAGAGAAAACTGAACATACCATAATATGCGGTACGAAATACTCATCGAATATGCACAGAAAAGAATCCAAAAGTAACCTGTTCATCTACGGCTCGCTGAGGGACCGCAGGATATTTCATTCTGTCAGCGGCCTAAGTTTCACGCGCCGGCCTTCAAGGGTGGGCAAAGATACTCTTTTCGCGGACCTGGTGCTGCTTGCCTATTATCGAAGGGTCAGTCCCGACAATGTTTACTATTACGCTGTGCCGGATGCGTCTTCCAAGATAGAGGGACTGCTGATTCGGGATGTGCCGGCATCGGCGATGCGTGAGATTGACAGGTACGAAGGCAAACGTTACCAGCGGCAAACAGTGACGGTCAACACCGCCGACGGGGCGGTTACTGCAGAAGCGTACTTAGCCAGCCGGGAGTCCATGAAAAAGCAGTTCGGGGACAGATTTCACGTGAACCTCATACATGAGCTGTGGCTGCGCAAAAGAATTGAGCTGTTTATAAAGAGGCACACCCGCCCGGGTGAGCGAACAGCCGATGCCCAGGTGGAACGGCAGGCCGACAGAGAATTGCTGGCGACCACGGAGCGGGACCTGGTTATGAGCCACTACCGCGCCAATCCGGTGAGCGACTACTACCTTGAGCACGAGCTGGCCCGGCCCAGACCCAGCATAAAACATCTGTATGAAGACCCGCAGGCGGTGCCGTTCATTGAAAACTACCTGCAGCTTGTAGTCAGGCAGGTGCTGGTCAATGAGCTGGATGAAAGGATTCAGACGCGCTACCGTTTCGAGCTGGAGCGCATGCTGACTTCGGACAGATACTTCAAACGGTCAGTAAGTCTTTTGGCGGCTTTGTACATTATAAATGCCAACAGTCCGACGGTGGATTTGATAGTAAGCAAGTGTTTTGAGACGCTGCCTTACAGCCGGCATGACCTGATTGACTACGTCAAGTACGCCGTGCGTGCGGCCAGAAGTCTTTTTGACAGGCGTGTTGTTGAGGCCAACCTTTCGCGTGTGCAGGCGAACCTGCGGCCTGGTCTTGTGCCTCTGGGCGCGGAGATTGAGTTAAGCAACGTCGGCCCCAGGGCCGTTGGAGCCGGCAGTGAAAGTGCGGAAGTTTCCGATGCGATATACGATAATTTCCGGTATTTTCATGACTTCAACCTCGAGGTTCTGTCCTGGAAATTAGGCGGGTACATAGACGACCACAAAGGCTCGATAGAACTGTCGCGGCGGACGGGTTTTCTTGAGCTTGCACCGGGCAGGCTGAACATCGCCGGAGAGCTGTCCCGGTCGGCAACGGCAGACCCCTGGCTGCTGAACCAGCTCATACACGAGATTGTGATGTTCTACAAGGTCAGGCCGCACAGCCTGCATTTATCTTTTCAGTTACGGCATAACCAAATCGGCAGGCAGAAGGTGCTGCCTCTTGGATTTGTAAAGTGTCTTCTGGCATTAGGCGGCGGGCCGGAAGAGAAAAGCACGGGCAGGCTCTGGGTCACACGCATCGGCTATGATGAGATAACGCAGCGGCAACACGGTACCGAAGAGCTGGTATTTGCCAAAACCAATAAGCGAAGCTGGTATATGGCGGCCGGTGATATAGCCGACAAGAGGCCCAGCCAGGCAACAACGTATGTGCAGCAATACAAGTTCATACGTTTGTGCGAACGCGCAGACTATGAGCCGCTGATTATGTGTCTGAAAGGCCTTCAGCTCGGCTACAATCCCGGCGACTATCTGACCGCTGAACAATTACAAAGTGATCGCAGGCTGCGAAGAGACTTTGAGCATCTGAAAAAATGGGCGGCCGAACCTGCGGAAATTGCCGGCAGCACAATCAGTGAGTTTATCAAAACGGTTCAGCACGGCCTTATGAACGAACGGCATCACCAGCCCGCGCACAAACTGCATTACATTGACTGGGCAATCAGCGCCATTCTGGTACAGCTGCGGATGTTCAACAAACAGGTGAAAAAATCACGCACCTGTTCACAGGGTTAAGGGGCAGGTTGTTATGACTTTATTGCCTCTTGGTAAATCCTTTTGCGTTTGAGCTTTTTGATTGCCATCTCCGCGATTTGATTATGGTCGAACGCCATTCGGGCGGGCAACTTATCTATATCGAACCATTTTGCCTTTGCTGCATCATCACCGGCTTTAACTTTGCTGAAGGCCTGTGCGTTAGTATGCCCGGGCAGGGGGGTAAGGATACCCATAAAAACCACCGAAATCTGCCGGCCGCGGGGGTCTCGTTTGCATGTGCCGAAGGTGTGCATTTGCTGCAGGGGGACGTTTGCCAGGCCGGT
>DATKWV010000215.1:0-14122 GCA_035529405.1 Sedimentisphaerales bacterium
GGCAGAAAGACAGCCCCAGGAACTGTGTTACCGCAGATATGAATGTTCTAAGCTGGTCGTTATTTGAGGCCCTGCCGTTTGGTATAGTTTTTTTCGACCGGAACCTCCAGATTATCCGGTCCAACACCCAGGCAGCAAAACTTATTAGATTAAACCACTATATCGACAAGTCACTGGCAGGTGGAAAAACGAATAAAGCGGCGCCGCAATTACAGTGGACCCGACAGTTAAAATCGGTTTTGTCCTCTGGCACCGCAAGGCAATTCGAAAAAATAGCTTATCGATTCTCCGACAATGACCATGCAAAACTGCTGACTATTAACTGTGTACCGCTGCTGAATGACACCTGTAAATCGGTAAAAAAAACACCCTCTGTCAAAAACAACCGCATCTCAACCATGGCCGGTGCGGTAATTATGCAGGATATAACCGAGAACGTCACCATCTACAATCGCCTCGCTGAGGCCGAAAGACTCGCTGCCGTCGGCAAACTCGTCTCCAGGGTCGCTCATGAGTTGAATAATCCCATAGACGGGATTCTCCGCTATATCAACCTTGCAATTCGCGTCCTTGAGCAGCAGAAACTCGACAAACCCAAAAATTATCTCGACCAGTGTCGCCGAGGCCTTATGAGAATGGTGCAAATACTGAACGAACTGCTCGAGTTCTCCGCAGGCACCGGTGTTCACTATGATCAATACTCCCGTATAGACCAGATTATTGACGACGCCGTGAAAATGATGCAGCCCCAGGCAAAACGGTCAAACATAAAAATAAAGAAAACTTTTTCACCCGAAATTCCGGAATTAGCCGCGGCCAACCTGTTCCAGGTGTTCGCGAACATAATAAAAAATGCCCTCGAGGCCATGCCTGACGGTGGGCAATTGACTATCACCACCTGTCTGTCGGCCGACAATATGGCCGTGGCGGAATTTCAGGACAGCGGCCCGGGTGTCGAACCTCAAAACAGCACCGCCATATTTGAACCCTTTTTTACCACAAAAAGAAAAATCAAAGGTACAGGCCTGGGCCTGGCAATCTGCAAGGACATAATCAATCGCTATAACGGACATATAACAGTCCGTAACGGACCCAAAGGCGGAAGTATATTCGCGGTTTATCTGCCCATCAAAACCAGTTAGGTATCTTATACCGTCTGCTATGCAGGTGAGGGAGTATATGAGAGAGAAAAATATCCTTGTTATCGACGACGACAAAATCATCCTCGATTCGCTGATAGAATTTTTGTCTCTCGAAGGCTTTGTCGTCAACGGCGCTGGCACAGTAAAGGCCGCTGACTCGCAGATGCAAAGACATCGCTATTGCCTGGTTATAGTCGATATTAACCTGCCTGACGGTGACGGCCTGGAACTGCTCGCCAGAATCGGTAGAGAATATCCCCAGACCGTCGTAATCGTTATAACCGGCTACGGTACCATTGAAAACGCCGTCAAAGCAATCAAGCAGGGAGCTTATGATTATCTCACCAAACCAATCGTTGACGACGAGTTGCGTCTTGCGGTCGAAAGAGCTGTTAAGCAGCAGTCGCTCATCAGCGAAAATGAAAGGCTGCGCCTGCAGTTAGAGCAGAAATACAGACTCGAAAACATTATCAGCCAGAATTACCGCATGGCGAAGATTTTTGACCTTGTTGAGGCCGTAGGCGACAGCAAGACTACCGTGCTGATGACCGGCCCGTCGGGAACCGGCAAAAGTATGCTGGCAAGGGCCATACACCACCGCTCAAGCAGAGGCCACAGACCCTTTGTAGAGGTCAGCTGCGGCGCCCTGCCCGAAACTCTGCTCGAAAGCGAGCTCTTTGGTTACGTAAAAGGTGCGTTTACCGGCGCCATTACCAACAAACAGGGCAAATTCCTCGCTGCAGACGGCGGCACTATCTTCCTCGACGAGATCGCAAACGCCTCGCCCGGCCTGCAGGTAAAGCTGCTGCGGGTGCTCGAGGACAGGCAGTTTGAGCCCGTCGGCAGCAACGAAACCAAAACCGTCGATACCAGGATAATAGTTGCTTCCAACCTTGACCTCGCTAAAGAGGTCAAACAGGGCAGGTTCCGAGAAGATTTATATTACCGCATAAACGTCGTGACTATAGATTTGCCCGCGCTATGCAAGAGAGTCGGCGATGTGCCGCTTCTGGCGAAACATTTCCTCCATACATACTGCCTCCAGCATAACAAGGTAAAGCACGGTATAACCGAGCTGGCAATGCTCTATCTCGAGCGCTACCAGTGGCCCGGCAACGTACGCGAACTTGAGAACGTAATCGAGCGCGCTGTGCTGCTGAGCAAGAACAAGTACATCACCGAAGAAGACCTGACCGACTCCATAAAACAGCCGCAGGCTCACCAGTCAAAGGATTATGAGCCGATGAGCCTCAAAGACGCTATGACAGAACCCGAACGGAACATTATTCGCCGGGCCCTTGAAGCAAATCACTGGAACAGGCAGGAAACCGCCAGGGCACTGCAGGTCAACCGCACCACACTGTTCAAAAAGATGAAACGCTACGGCCTGTACGCAGAGGCCGAACACCTGGGACTGACCTGATTATCGATGATTGGTAACTGGTGATTGGTAACTGGTAATTGGTGATTGATTATGCTTTGTAGAAAACATGTCATTTCGACCGTAGGCAGCGAAGCGAACAAAGTCCGGAACTTGTTTATTTTTAACTTTACGCACTTTAGCTCACTTCAGTCAGTGTTCCGAGAGCGTCTCTATTCTCTGTTTTGCAAATTCGTAAGTTTGCTGTCCTAATCTGCTGAACATTTCACGCCCTGAGTACATTATCGCAAACTGTCTGCGATAGCCGTCCTCAATCTCAACCGCCTTTTTATACTGCTCTAAGGCAATTTCAAGCCTCTCCAGCTGCTCAGCGGCCTGTGCCAGCTTGACCCGCAGGCGCCCGCAGCCGCCAAAACGCTCGACCGCCAGATTCGCGCTTTCCATCGCCTTCGTCAGCCAGTCCGTCCTCGACTGCTGGTCATCCACCACCGCCAGCATTGCATAAACATCAGCCAGTTTTTCCAGGCTCTTATAATCCGCGTTGTTAAGCTCGTGCGCCTGTCGAAAACGCTCTGCGGCATTCAGCAGCAATTCTGTCCCGGCCGTGCCCCTGCTGTAAAAGCTGTCCATATAAAACTGCCCGCCTAAAAACAACGCCGTATTACTGAAGCGGTCATCTTCAGCAGCCTCGGCCAGAAGTTTCTGCGCCCATTGCGATTGTCCCTTCAATTGTGCTTTCAGGGCCTGTCGTATCTTGACCGTGGTTTTTACCGACGGAAACATAACGTATGCAGCAAACAGAAAAACAATTGCCGCCGCTGCAGCAGTTGTCACCGCTTTTACGCTAATGGCGACTCTTGCAACAGTTGGAGTTTGCCGGTCGCGGATTAAAGTCATTCCCACAGCGCAGGCCCCCACCGCCCAGAAGGTTGTCAGAATCGGCCCTTCGAAAATGGCAAAGTCAATGCAGTTATGAACGAGGAATCCCGCCATCGCGCAGAACAAAACTGCCGCGCTCACATTCTCAAACCGCCCGCTGGATATGTCACCTGCCGGCTGCACCGGCCGCGGGAAAATAACCCTGTAAAAAACCACTGCTATTGCCGAAAGAAAACCCGCAACACCCAAAGGCCCAAACTGGGCCAGTATGCTCAGCAGAAAATTGTGCGGGTCCGCGACTGTTTCCGGTGCCGCCGCCGACTTGTAGTGCGGATAAAAGTGCACGAAATTGCCCGGCCCCACCCCCGTAAGACCCTGGTCAAGCCACATTTGTCCCGCAGCCCGCCAGTACTGCCACCGCACAAGCATTGAATTACCGCCCGGCAGCCGGTCGTATGTTACTCCATAAACAACCACTGCAAACGCCAGTGCGATAATACAAATCAGCGCAAATACCAGTATCTTTTTTTTGTGAATCACCGCCCGCCCGCCGAGGAAAACGTACCCTGCCAGCATCACTGCTGTGATAACCAGCCCTGCTATGGCGCCTTTGCTATGGGTTACAAGCAGTCCGAAACCGATTATCCCCGCCGCTGCACCCCGGCTTAAAAGCTCGTAAAACCTGGCTGAATTTAGCCTGTACCTTTTTACCTTGTCCAGCAGAACAACCACCGCCGCCGAAAGCGCCAGCACCAGAAACGAACCTGCCGAGTTGCCCGTTGTGAAAAAGCCCCGAACGTCCCGCGAGTACAGGCTCTTTTCAAACAGCATTTGTCTGAATGAGCCCTGCTGAATGTTCAGCTTATCCAGTATTGCCTGCGGGTTATTTTCATATTGCTCGATGCCCATATCGTTAAGCCACAGAAACTGGCACGTGCAGTAAATTGCCGTCACCACGCCCATTGCCGTAATTACCCCCAGCACAACATTAATTCGCCGCCGGCAGGTCAGCACCTGTATCAGGAATACCGCCATACAAATCGGGGCGACGGTTTCAGCAAAACAGTTAATCGCTGCGCGTTTGTCCGCGGCGACCATAATGCCGACAACACTACCCGCGCACAGCAGCAAAAGCCCCCATTCTATCCCCGTGAAGTAATACGAAAACCGCCCCCTCCACAAGCTGCATACCAGCCAGATTACCAGCACAAACAGCAATACGCCCGCTGCCGACACGCCGTACAGTTTGCCCAATAGACTTGCCGGCTCACCTGCCGGCTGAACAACCACGTCCCCGCCAAGCACAACGTAAGCCGCCGTGCTGCCAAGACAGACCGCCAAAAGAACCCATTCCAGCAGCAAAAGCGGTTTACTTTTGGATTTTGTCATTTCTGTCGGTCTAATCTGCATGGAACGCCCTAAATTACAAGCTGCTGCTCTGTCGCAGCTCACTTGATAATGTCATTCCGCCGTCAGGCGTCCTGTGGACTGCGAAAGCAGGAATCCAGTTCTCGAAAGTCTGGATTCCGCATCAAGCCTGCCCGCCGCCAGGCCCAACGGGTGCGGAATGACAGCCCTTCAAATTATTTGCGACAGAGCACCACGCATCCTTTAATCGTTTGAAGCAATTAGTTTTATCAGGTCGCTAAGGCCTATTTCCGCCAGGCTGTCCACAACCATCTCGGCTTCTGCAAGATGCACCCTCACGCCGGAAGAGATTGCCGAATTGGTTACGCCGATGCATTTACAACCAGCCGCCAGTGCCGCTTTGACGCCGTTCGGCGCATCTTCTATCACAACACAGTTACGTGCCGGTACGCCCAGACGCTCGACCGCTTTCTCGAAAAGCTCCGGATGCGGCTTCTTGTTCCTTACATCGCTGCCGGTAATGTAAACCATTTTCTCGTATGGAATGCCCGCTGAGCGAAGTACCGCTTCGGATTTTTCACGCGTACTGCTGGTAGCGATAGCAACACGAAAGTCCTTGTGCTCAAGTGCCGCACCGATTAGCTCCAGTACCCCGGGAAGTGCCGGCAAAGGTTGTTCTTCCAGTATTTGCAGAAAATACTCCTGACGTGCCTGTGTTGCCTGAGCTATTTGTTGGTTTGTCAGGTTTAGTCCGTGCACCCTTGCGGCGGCCTTTACGTATTCCTCCGCACCTCGGCCCAGGCCCTGCTCAAAATCCTTCCTTTGCACACCTTTTACCCCGAACAAATCCGCAAAGACCATAATCGAGGCCTCTGCGTTGACAGCCTCGGTATCGGCGATTACGCCGTCAACATCAAAGATGACTCCGTAAAGCTCACCCATAACCCTGAACCGCCTGATTACCCCGTGGTTTCAAAAATAGCGATAATTGCCAATATCATAAACGTCTGAGTAAAAATTGAAACTGCACCCAGCAGGTCAACCTGGTCGAGAAAAGTCGCCCCCAGGCCCGTGCACAGCGTTGCCAGGTATAATGTCAGAACCGTTTGGGTATCGGACAATCCGCGTTTTTTTAACCGGTGGGAGAAGTGCTGAGTGTCACCAACGAACGGGCTTTTACCCTGGCTTATACGCAGAAGTGTTACACTGATAAAATCGTACAGCGGAACGGCCATAACAACCAGCGGCATAAAAACCGCATACCATTGGCCGCTGCCGGCCTGCTGATAATATGTCGTGCGGATTGTCAAAACCGCAACTATAAAACCCACCACCAGCGAACCCGCGTCACCCATAAAAATCCGTGCCGGAGCAAAGTTAAACACAAGAAAACCAAGCAGTGTCCCTGTGAAAACAAGCGCCAATCCCCCCACAAACACCTGCCCGCTCAACCCCGCCGCCGTAAACAGAATCATGCTTGTTATAACCGCAATTCCGGCTGCAAGCCCGTCCATATTATCGAGAAAATTAAACGCGTTTATTATCAGCACAATCCACAAGGCCGAAAGAATGGTCGTAATCACCCTGTTTTCGATAAAGAACTCCACTCGCGTTTGCCCAACGGAAGCCGCAATTATCGCCACTGCAAACTGCACAGCCAGCTTCACCACCGGCCCTAAATGCCTTTTGTCGTCCCACAGCCCCAGTACAAACAACGCCGACATCGCCAGCATTATTATTACAAGCTCATCTGCACGCTCGAGGAACCCTGCTGTGTGAATCAGAACCGATTCACCCAGCCAATCTATGTACCCCCCACCGGCCAGAAACTTCACCGACATTACACCGACCAGCATTATACTTATTAGCGTGGTAAATATCGCAATCCCCCCGCCCAGCGGCACAACCGCACGATGGTATCTGTCTGCCGTCGGATGCGCAACAAAACCCGTCGCCGGCGCCAGTTTTTTCACCACCAGCGTCAGCACAACCGACAGTAAAAACGAAACCGCCGTCAATGCTATCGCAAATACGCTTAACGTTGAGATTTCAGCTGCTCCAGTAATTTCTTTCTGACCTTATCGAAAAAATCCAGGTAACATTCCTGCCTGTAATCCGGATATGTATAATCAAACGTCCTCCACCGGCCCTTGTCGAAGAACAATGTCACTTCAGCGTACATCCTTTGGCCTATATATATACGGTGCGAATAGTTTTTTGTTGTCGCCAGCACAAGCTTTGACGGCTCGATAATACCCGGGTCCAGGTTCACCGGCCGCGGCAGTTCAAGACCAAGCCGCCCTGCAAGTTCCTGTTCGAGCCTGTTGGTTGTGTGTTTGATATCGGCCAGGGCACCGGGGTCTATTAACTTTTCCATACTGACAAACTGCCTTACGATATGGTCGCCCGTCTGCTGATTATAATAAGCGGTCTTCTCGAACGGCCATATTTCACTTACCAAATCAACACCGCCAAACTCAGTTTCTACTGTCTCAACGGCTGTATCAAGGCAGCGCTTATCCGCTGCCAGAATACCGATTATCAGCTTCACCGGCCTGGGTTCTTTCAATTCCCACATTTGTGCAGCTTCTTTTCTTCAATGACAACCACAAACACGTGTTCGTCGCCGCAAAACTTTACATCCCTTACCACCCCGGCCACGGGACTGGTTACCGTCTCCCTGCCGTCGCTGCACAAGCCTATTTGTGTGCCGGTTTCAACTATGTCACCAACCTTAACACTGACACCAAAACTGCCATCGACATTCAATGAGATTGTACCCATATCTATTCAAGGACTTTGGGAAATTCTTTTATCCCCAGCAATCCGGCAATCTTCCTGGCGATGTCCGTATTATCAGATACGCCGGAAAATACCTGTGCGCCAGGGCCGAACGCATATACCGGAACCGCTGCACCGCTGTGCCCCTTCGTTGACCACTTGAAAGCAACTCTTAACTTGTTGTCTTCTGCCGAATGCAGGGTCAAGCCGCCTGTCTCGTGGTCTGCGGTAACAATAACAACCGTCTGCCTGTCAGACAGTGCAAAGTCCAGGGCCTTTTTTACCGCTTTGTCAAAAACAAGAACCTTTTCTATACACCCGTCAATGTCGTTGGCGTGACAGTCCCAGTCTATCTGGCTTGCCTCGACCATCAGGAAAAATCCCCCACTGTCTCTGTCTAAAAGTTCAATTGCCTTTGCGGTAAGCTCAACAAGGTTCGGCTCCGCAGGCTCATTTGTCAACGGCCCGCATGCAAACAGCCCCAAAACATATTTGCCGTCAGCCCTCTTCAGTTGCCCGCCATTTTCAACATATTCGTAACCGTCTTTTATGGCCGCGTTTATGAGGTTGCGCCCGTCCTGTCGCCCGCTTGCGGCATCGCACTCGGGCAGGAAAAACTTCCTGCCGCCGCCCAGCAGGACATTTACCCTGCTGTCCAGCAGTTGCTCGGCAATTTCATCCTCCATTTTGCGATGCCTTACATGCGCTGCAAAACCCGCAGGCGTAGCGTGAGTAACACTACAGGTACACACAAGACCCGTTGCCATGCCCTTATCTCTTGCCGCCTCCAGGATAGTAACGCATTTTTTCCCGTCAGGCGTTACACTCACCATCCCGTTGTTTGTCTTAATGCCGGTTGCCAATGCCGTGGCCGCAGCAGCCGAATCCGTTACCGAACTGTCGCCAGAGTGCGTTCTCATAAGTCCCGCATAAGGCATCTTTTCCATAACAAGACTGCCGTCTAATCCTCCTGCGGTTATCCTCGCTGCTGCCACCTGGGCAGCACCCATCCCGTCCCCGATACACAAAATCACGTTCCTGCCAGCCGAAGATTTAACAGCCGGCAATGTCGCTGCTCGGTGTTCGTCACTGCACAAAGCATAATTGTCTTCACCGACCCGGCAGCCGGTCAGCACAATAAAAACCAAAAGCAATGTCACTAAGATATTTCGCATAAACCCGTACCCCGCTGCACTAAGCCGAACCAGTCAGCTCTTCCTTTAAGCTCACAACCTGCCTGACCACCTCATTTGCTGCTTTGCTGATTGCGATTTTTTTACTTTCCGATTCGCGCCGCAGCTTTATCTCCACATTGCCTTCCGTGACCGCCCTTTTGCCCACGGTAACTCGAACCGGTACGCCGATAAGGTCTGCATCTTTGAACTTAACCCCGGCACGCGCCTGGCGGTCGTCGAATAACACCTCTATGCCTGCACCAAGTAACTGCTTATAAAGCTGCTCTGCAACTTTAACCACTTCAAAATCGTCCTGGTTGACACAGCTTACAACCACCTCGAACGGCGCAATGCTTACAGGCCAGATGATGCCGTTGTCGTCGTTACCGGTCTCTATGGCTGCTGCGATAATGCGATTGATGCCGACACCGTAGCAGCCCATAATGCAGGCCTTTTCGTTCCCCTTTTCGTCGAGGAATCGGGCGCCTAATTTTTCACTGTATTTCGTACCCAGCTTGAACACCTGCCCGACTTCTATACCCCTTTTGAAAACAAGTTTTTTGCCCCTGTAAGTGTCCCCCTCAACGGCGCTGCGAACATCGGCAACAATAACGTTTCGACCTTCGAGCGGAAAATCCCTCCCCGGAACAACGTTTCGCGTGTGGTAATCGGTTTTGTTTGCGCCGGTAATACCCACAGCCATCACCGCCACCGCGTGGTCGATAATAAAGGGTATATTATTCCGAAGTCCCACCGGGCCCGCAAATCCGACCGCTGCGCCGGTAATATCATGTATATCCCCTTCGCCGGCCAGGGCAACCGCCCCTGCCGCTGCTGTTCGCAGCTTTTCCTCATTGACCTCATGGTCCCCGCGAACAAGCACCGCAGCCGGCCTGCCATCCACCGAATAAATCAGGGTTTTTATCATTTCTTCGGGTTTTGTCTTCAGGAAACCACACACCGCCTCAATGGTCCCGACGTTGGGAGTGTGAACATCCTGCATCGGCGGTGCATCTTTGAGTGCTTGTTGCCTGGGCAGCGGGTCAACCGCCGCCTTCTCCAGGTTAGCCGCGTATCGGCCGTCTTCGGTTTGAACAATTACATCTTCCCCGGATTCGCACGGAACAGTGAACTGGTGCGAACCGCTGCCGCCCATTTCTCCCGACTCAGCCTCGACAACTGCATATTTGAGCCCGCATCGTCTGAATATTCTGCAATACGTCTGGTACATAACCTTGTAGGTTTCATCGAGACTTTCGGCGTCTGCGTGAAAGCTGTAGGCGTCCTTCATTATGAATTCGCGCGACCGCAGCACCCCGAACCTCGGCCGGAACTCATCCCTGAACTTCGTGCTTATCTGGTAAATGTTTACCGGAAGCTGTTTGTAGGAATTTATTTCCCCGGCAACAAGGGCCGTAACCACCTCCTCTGCTGTGGGTGCAAGCACATTTTTTCGCCCGTGCCTGTCCTCGAACCACGCCATTGTCGGCCCGTAGTCAACGTCCCTGCCGGTTGTCTTCCAAAGCTCCATAGGCTGAATCACCGGCATAAGAATCTCCTGTGCGCCCGAACGGTTCATTTCTTCGCGGACTATATTTATTACTTTATGCAGGCACCGTATGCCAAGCGGCAGGTACGTATAGGTGCCGCTGGCCAGCTTCCTGCACAACCCCGCCCGTATCATCAATTGATGGCTGACTATCTCAGCCTCAGCCGGTATTTCCTTTACGGTCGGTATCAGCATCTGGCTGTATCGCATATTTTTGTCCTCTATCGCAGTTTTGGTTTTGGGTTTATCAGTCAACTCAAAACTCAGCACTAAGCACTAAAAACTACTTCTTATAGCCCAAAACCAGCCCTCACGCAAGCCTAAAAACCTTTGCTCTGATACTGCACAACACCGGTTTGCTTTTGCGACTTGCTTACACGTGCTTTTTACTGCGCAGGAAATCATTGCTTGCACAAAGCCTCCCCAGGCAATATGATTGGTCACCGGTTAATCAGTCACTCGAGTCACGGGTCACGAGCGACCAGTCACCAATTAACCACCCGGTGGAGTAAGCTATGGCACATAGATTCATAAACGAAATTCAGCCCGGCGAAAACATAATCGATATCTATCTCATAAGAGACCCCATCCTGCGAAGCACTACAAAGGGCGATTTATATATCGCAATGTACCTTTCCGACCGGACCGGCCAATTGAACGCCCGGATGTGGCAGGCTACCGAAACTGTTTACAAGAACCTGCCAAACCCCGGGTTTGTTTATGTGCACGCAAAATGCGAAACATACCAGAACAACCTGCAGATTATCGTAAACAGTATCCAGCCCGTTGACCCGGAAAAGGTCAGCCTCGATGACTTCCTTGCCAAATCAGCCAAAGACACCACGCAGATGTTCCAGCAGGTTAAGCAAATCCTCGCAAAAATAAAGAACCCCCAGCTTAACGCCCTGGTACAGCGGTTCCTTACCGACAAGGAACTGATGGACAGGTTCTGCAACGCACCGGCCGCAATAAAACTCCACCATAATTATCTGGCCGGCCTGCTCGAACACACCCACAATATGCTGCTCGTAGCCGATGCCGTACTGCCTTTTTATCCGCAGGTTCAGCCCGACCTTGTCCTTGCCGGTGTTTTTCTCCACGACATCGGCAAGACATCTGAGATTTCATACGATATGGCCTTTGCCTATACCGATTCAGGCCAGCTCATCGGCCATATCGTTCAAAGCCTGCTTATGTTGAAGGACAAGGCCCAGGCACTCGCCGCCGAGGGCAAACCCATTGACCCCCACATTCTCGATGCGCTCGGCCACATCATTTTGTCGCACCATGGCCAATACGAATTCGGCTCACCGAAACTGCCCGCGACAGCGGAGGCCTATATGGTAAATTACATTGACGATTTGGATGCAAAGCTCAACCAGATAAACGCCGCCATTGACAGCGAGCAGAGCGACTCCAACTGGACCGCCTGGAAGAGCGCCCTGCAGACCCGCCTTTACAAAAAACGCATCCAGTAAGCTGCAGTTGTCACTGCTTGACTGCGGTCCCTGTTTTCTACCCTGCCGCAGCCAGCTTTGTTCCCTCGACCTTCCGGACAGTGTCACGAAAACCGGTAAGTTCGCCCGTGAGTTTGCCGTCCGCCAGGTTGCCTTTGAACTCCAGCGTGAAGCTTCGTTCGCCGAACCCCATCGGCACACTAAAGCTTACCTGCCCGCCTTCGAGATTAACCTTGTCGATAGCCGCCGCCCCGTACATTCCGCTTAAGTCGGGATTGACCTGCAGTACCTGTTTACGCTGGCCGCGTTCGGCCGTGATTGTAAGGTCCCATTTTCCAATTAGCGCCGCAGCCGCCAGTTTTCCCTCTACCGCAGCCTCACCGCGCGAGGTCTTTACTGCCCCCGAAAGCGTGCCTGCTTTAACCGTCAGCTCATAGCTGGATTCCCTTTGCTGGTCGTTATATGTACTTTTGCGAGTGAAGGTCAGCTTATCGTTTTTGAAGGCAAGGTCTGTAATCTCGCTTTGGCTTCTGCCGCCCTGCCATTGTCCTGTCAGCTTGCCGTCCTTGTCGGCCGTGACTGTAAGTGTCGCGGTCATTTCGCGCTGGCCCCTTGTGGTCTTTATCTGCCAGTTTCCGACCGCCGCCGGCATCGGCGTTGCGCGTGTGCCTTCGACAGCCGACTGACCTCTCTCGCCTGACAAGGTTCCGCTGAGCCTGCCGTCCTTGACTGTGCCGGTAAAGTTCGAGACGGATTCGGTTTCGCGGAAACGATTTGTCTGCACAAAGCTGAGTGTATTTCCCTGGTACTTAACATCCTTTAGCTCGTTAACACCCCAGCCGGTAATCCATTTGCCGCTGAGTTTGCCGCCTGTGTCCCTGGCGAACGACAAAATCACTTCCATCTGCCGCCCGTTAAAATCCATTTTGGCCTGCCAGTCACCTGCAATGTCCTGATTTGCCGGCCCGGTTGCTGCCGGTACCGCTGCTGCAACCGTTAGCAAAACCATCATGACGATAAATCCGAACCTGCTGTAAAGTTTTAGATTCTCCATTGCCTTTGTCCTTTCATAGATAGACAGTATTGACCCTGATTTCCTGTATGTATCTGCTCAGCTATGCTGCTGAGCCGCACTGCCGACAGAATATCAGGTTTGTCCTGAAATTCAAGCTTTTTCTGCCCCCAACGGCCCTATGGGTGCATGTAACTTAAAAACACCCCCCAACCGCCAGAATTTTCCACCTATTTTTCTATTTCTTGAACGTACCCTATTATTCGTGAGATTCCGTAGGCTGGGTTAACTGCGTGTCCTTCGGAACATAACCGTACCGAGGCCGAGCAACTCAACCCTTTTCTGGGTTTTGCAGAATTTCTTTTGTCGCCTGAATTTCGGTGTTTAACATAGATTTAAGTCCCCTCAGTCCCACCCACCAAAGAAAAGTGATTAGTCCTAGTCCGATAAATAATAGCAATAGCACAAGCGGTGGAGCGCCTTCCGGATCAGGGAGGTTTCCAAAGAAGGGTATAAAGAGAATAATAATCATAGCAAGCATGGCTACAGAAAGCCAGATATTAAAAGCCGCGCGAGCAAGCTTTAATTTTTTTCCCTTAAGACCATAAATGTAAATTGCAGGAAGAACAATCCAAGCCAATGACCGCCAAATATTTATCGAACCGAAAGGAGGTAAACCCATGCCAAAAATAATCATAATTGCAGCAGTTACTAAGCCAACATTCTTCTTTGTCTTCGCTTTCATATTTTTTCTTCTCCTGGTTTTTTCAAAATAAACACAACAGCAACAGATCATAAACAATGTCAATTGGCAGCCAAATCTCTCGTGACAGATTTATCGGTATGACGGATTAAATAAAACGGCTATATAACCAAATAACCACACTGCCCATATCTTTTGCCAATTGTAAGCTGTTAAACCAACATAAACACCCTCACCGCAAACTACGAAGTTGATAGTAACCGTAAGGCCTCCAATAAAAAAGGACACCGCTACATTTACTCGAAAAGTAAAACCAAGCCTCTTCATTTTACCATAATATCATCTTCTTTGAATTGCAAGCATGTTTCACCTAAACCCATTAAAACTAACAGCCTACAGCCCCCCCTTACTTTCGCCGCGGTGCGCCCGCGTCGCAACGGCTACGCCAGTCGCAGCAGGTCTCGCCCATTTACAATGCTCATTGTACCCCTACAATACCCTGATGTAAAGCGATAACGAAAATTAGGGAACTAAGAAAAAAAAATCACGGACGTTGGGGCCGTTTTCAACTTAGATGCACCAATAGCACAATCCGTCCATAATTCTGCTGCGATTAAAGTTGCTCAACAGCAAAGTTCATGTATAATTTTCGCCGTATGGGTATCGCCAATCAAG
>DATKWV010000216.1:0-6640 GCA_035529405.1 Sedimentisphaerales bacterium
TTATGGCCGGACTTTATTCAAAACACGTTCTTGGCATCAAAAACCCCAGAGTGGGCCTTATGAGCATCGGGCAGGAGGATGCCAAAGGCAATGAGGTCGTTAAAAAGGCCCGCGGGCTTATAAAGTCCGATTCGAATATAAATTTCGTCGGCAACATTGAAGGCCAGGATATTTTCACGGGCGTATGTGACGTTGCTATCTGCGAAGGGTTTGTAGGTAATGTAATCCTCAAACTCACCGAAGGTCTCGTCAGCGGCCTGTTTAAGGCGATAAAGCACGAGCTTATGCAGGAGAAAATTCGACTGGCTATGAAGTTCAAACCTGTAATGAAAAGAATATACAGAAAATACGACTACAACGAGTACGGCGGCGCCCCCCTGCTCGGTGTCAATGGCACCGCCTTAATATGTCACGGCTCGAGTGAAAGCAGAACTATAAAGAACGCGATTTTAACCGCTAAAAATTATTACACAAAAAAAATAAACGACAAGATTATCGAATATCTGTCGCAGACCACGTTTTGCAACGGTTCGCAGGATAATGGTTCGGCGAAATTAGTAAGGACAATTGATGAACAAGGAAGTTAACGACCGCCCCGGCTGTTATCGTGCAGTTATTACCGGATACGGCTCTTTTGCTCCGCCCAAGAAACTCACAAATGACGACCTGGCAAAAATGGTGCATACCTCGGACGAATGGATTGTTACTCGCACAGGTATCAAAACACGGCACATTGCCGCAGACGATGAAACAACAGCTTTTTTGGCAACAGAAGCAGCCAAAAAGGCCCTCACAGAGGCAAAGCTCGACCCCGGGGACTTAGAACTGATTATCGTGGCCACCATTACACCCGAGATGGTTTTTCCGTCGACGGCCTCGTTCGTTCAACGTTCACTAAGGGCCAGTAAAGCGTTCGTCTTTGACCTGGCTGCCGCCTGCAGCGGGTTTGTTTACGGCCTGTCTATAGTCCAGCAGTTTATTGAGAACGGCCGGCTTAACAATGCTCTTGTTATTGGAGCCGAGACCCTGACTAAAATCACCAACTATGATGACCGCACGAGCTGCATTCTTTTTGGTGACGGTTCAGGTGCCGTCGTTCTTGAGAAAAAAGCTGATGGCCGTAAGGGAATCATTTACAGCACGATGCATTCGGACGGGGATTGCTGGGAGGCTTTAAATTGCCAGGCGTATGGCTCGCTCTATCCTCCTGACAAAGAGCTTAAAAACCCGAAGCTGATATACATGGAAATTAAAGGCAGAGAGGTGTACCAGCAGGCGGTTCGGCGAATTGTTGAAACCGTAAATCACTGTATGAAACATTGTGGTTTGAGCATTGATGATATTGCCATGGTCATTTCGCATCAGATGAATGCAAGGATTATTGAGTCGGCAGCCAAACGTCTGGAATTTCCCAGCGATAAAGTCTTTTTGAATATCGCCGAATATGGCAACACCTCTGCAGCCTCGGTGCCGATAGCTTTTGACGAATGTGTCCGCAGTGGGAAAATTAAAAGAGGTGATATCGTCATTTTTGTCGCTTTTGGCGCGGGCCTGACCTGGGGGGCAAACGTAATAGAATTTTGATGTTGAGTTTCATGGAGGATACCGAACAACATGCAAGGCGAAGGGAAATTATGAAAACAGCTTTTTTATTTCCGGGACAGGGAGCCCAGGCTGTTGGTATGGGTGCAGATATAGCCGGCGCCTTCGAAGAAGCGGCTTGCGTTTATGAAAAGGCTAATGAAATATTGGGCTATGACCTGAGAAGCATCTGTTTTGAGGGTCCTGCCGAAAAGTTGAACACCACGACGATTTCACAGCCGGCGATATTTGCTACTTCTGCCGCTGTTCTGGAAGTTTTCCGGGCCTCAGATTACACAAAACAAATCCAGCCTGATATCACGGCCGGACTTAGTCTGGGTGAATATACCGCCTTATATGCCGCTGGTGTTATGAGTTTTGAAGAAGGCCTAAAACTGGTGGCCAAAAGAGGACAGGCCATGCAGGCCGCTGCCGACGCACAGTCTGGCTCAATGGTCAGTATAATAGGCCTTGAGGAAGATAAAGTTCGACAACTTTGTGAAGCTGCCGCTCAGGATGAACTGCTCGAACCCGTGAATTTTAATTGCCCGGGGCAGATTGTTGTCAGTGGTACAAAGACAGCCTGTAGTCGTGCAGCCGAGTTGGCCGCAGAGTATGGGGCCATAAAGGCTGTGCCGCTTGAAGTGGCCGGTGCTTTTCATACTGATATGATGTCCACCGCCGCAGAGATTCTTGAACAGGCCTTTCGGCAGTGTAATCTTTCTGAGCCTTCGCAGGTTAAAACTATCGCAAATATTGATGGGCAGTATTACCAGACGGCCGAAAATGTGATAAAAGGGTTAACAAAGCAGTTGACTTGCCCCATTCTTTGGCAAAAATGCATGGAAAAACTTTTGGCTGATGGTATGGAAAAATTCTATGAGATTGGCCCCGGCCGTGTTTTGACCGGCCTTATGCGAAGAATAAACAGAAAGGTAAAAGTTGTAAATATAAGCAGTCTGCAGGCTTTAAATGAATTATCAGGCAATGCTTGAGGTTTTAGTGCCTCAAAGCAGATAAGGAGATAATTGAAATGTCAGAAAAACGACTGGCTGTTGTAACTGGTGCTGCCAGAGGTATAGGCCGCGCGGTTGTGCTTGAGTTACTTAAACAGGGACGGGAAGTTGTTGGTCTTGATATAAACACCGAACAGCTCACTGAGCTTGAGGAGGTGGTCAAGCAGGCCGGCTTTACCTGCAAAACCGCTTGTGTGGATATTACCGATACAACCAAATTTACTGAAGTGCTTGAGGGGGTGATAGCTGAGCATGGAAGTATTGATATTCTGATTAATAACGCGGGTATTACCCGTGACGGTCTTATTATGCGTATGAGCGATGAGGATTTCGACAAGGTAATCGATGTGAATCTAAGGGCCGCTTTTGTAGCGATACGCACGGTCTCGAGAGGCATGGTCAGAAACAAATTCGGCCGGATTGTCAGTCTAAGCTCTGTTGCAGGAGTTATGGGCAACGCCGGCCAGAGCAATTATTCAGCCAGTAAGGCCGGCCTCATAGGCCTAACCAAGACCGTTGCTCGTGAATTGGCAACTAAAAAAATAACGGCAAACTGTGTTGCCCCGGGCTTTATTGTTACGGATATGACCGATAAACTGCCCGAACCCGTTAAAGAAGGGGCGAAAAAGATTATCCCGCTTCGCAAATTTGGTTCTGTGGATGATGTCGCAAAGGCTATCGCCTTCCTTGCCAGCGACGAGTCCGGCTATATAACCGGGCAGGTCCTCTGTGTTGACGGCGGAATGGCGATGTAAAAAAAAAGAAAAAAAATGTTTGTTGACAGGCATTTTAGCAGGTAATATACCTGCCTGAATAATGACGATACAGGCGGTTTTTACCTTGGATAACCGCCGTAAATAGATAGTTGTAGAATACGAAAAAATTGCTGTTTGACTAAGGAGGCAAAACAAGTGAGTGCTGATGAGGTAGATGTCAAGGCGATAGAGCAGAAAGTAATCGAAATAATAAGTGAGCAGATGGGAGTGGATAAATCTGAAATCACCCGTGAGACCTCATTTATTAACGATTTAAATGCCGACTCGTTGGACACCGTGGAACTTGTTATGGAATTTGAGGACGAATTCGATATGAGCATTCCGGACGAGGAAGCTGAGAAAATCCAGACGGTCGGTGCGGCGATTGATTATATTGCTAACATTGCACAATCCAAAAGCCAAGAGTAACGAACGATTCTGTTATGGATAAACGGCGCGTTGTTATAACTGGCTTGGGTTGTGTTACTCCCTTGGCTGAGTCGGCGGAAGATTTATTCTCCGCGCTCCAGCAAGGCAAGAGCGGCATTTCCAAGATAGATTCCTTCGATGTCAGCGAGTATCCTGTTAGATTCGGGGGCCAGATTAAGAACTTCAACGTTACTAAATACGTTGACCAGCGGGAAAGCAAGCGCATGGACCGCTTTACGCAGTTTGCGATGGCCGCAGCGATTCAGGCCGTCAAAGACAGCGGCCTTGATTTTGCCGGGGAAGACCCTTTTCGCACAGGTGTTATTGTAGGAACAGGCATCGGCGGAATTAAGGAAATAGAAGAGCAGCACATGAGGTTGCTCAACAAAGGCCCCAGGAAGGTTTCACCTTTCTGTGTTCCACGTCTTATGGGCAATGCCGCCAGCGGCAGTATCGCGATTAACTACGGCCTTCGCGGCCCGAATATTTGTGTCGTAAGCGCCTGTGCCTCGGGCAGCCATGCAATCGGTGAGGCCTACAATAATATTGTTACCGGCCGAAGTGATATTATGATAACCGGAGGCTCCGAAGCTGCACTTACTCCCATAGGTCTCGCCTCGTTCTGTTCCGCAAAGTCCCTGAGCACACGCAATGACGACCCACAGGCTGCATCAAGACCATTCGATAAAGACAGAGATGGATTTGTTCTGGCCGAAGGTGCCGGCGTGCTTGTCCTGGAAGAATATGAGCGCGCTAAAAAACGCGGAGCCAATATTTACGCTGAACTTCTCGGATATGCTGCGACCGATGATGGTTATCATATTACCGCTCCTTTGCCCGACGGTGCCGGCGCAGCAAAGGCTATGGAACTGGCCCTTGCCGATGCTGGTATTGATAAAGAAAAGGTCGACTATATCAACGCGCACGGAACAGGCACCGAATTAAACGACCTGGCCGAAAGCATCGCGATAAAGAACGTCTTTGGTGACCACGCATATAAGCTGCTTGTCAGTTCCACAAAGAGTTGTCTTGGCCACTCACTTGGTGCAACCGGTGCGGTTGAGCTTTTGATATGCTGTAAGGCGATTACCAAATCGGTTGTCCCCCCCACTATCAATCTTGACAATCCGGATGAACGTTGCGACCTTAAGATGGACTATGTGCCTTTGGAAGCTCGCGAACACCAGGTCAATGTCGCCGTCAGTAATTCGCTTGGTTTCGGCGGACACAATTCCTGCCTCGTCGTAGGCAAGGTTTAGCACGTCTTTCTTAAAAACAATGCCAACTTCTGAAGTTGAGTGCTAATAGACTGCAAAGGCATTTTGCACTGCTGCTAAACTAAATATCTTGCAATATCTGCTGCTTTGGACTATTGTTTTGCCGAATAAAGAAGTTGAAGGTGACAGATTTGTAAAATAAGGAGAAACGTGATGGACAAACAAATCAGCATTATGCCTTGTTTGGATATGCAGAACGGCCGCGTAGTTAAAGGCGTTCATTTCGTTGACATAAAAGACGCCGGTGACCCCGTCCAGTGCGCACAGGCTTATTGCAGGGCTGGTGCCGATGAACTGGCACTTCTGGACATTACCGCAACAGTTGAGGGGCGCGGAACAATGCTAAACGTTGTAAAGGATGTCGCCGGGGCCTGCACGGTTCCGTTTACCGTGGGAGGCGGTATCTACGATGTTAAGAGCGCAGCGGCAGTCCTCGAGGCTGGCGCAGATAAAATATCCACCAGTAGCGCCGCTTTTCGCAATCCCGGAGTAATAGCTGAAATGGTAAAGGAATTCGGCCCGGAAAAAGTAACAGTTGCTATTGATGTCGACCAAAACCAGGAAATGCCCAGCGGCTATGAGGTGTATGTCGATGGCGGCCGAACCGCCACCGGCACCGATGCGATAGAGTGGGCAAAAAAGGTTGATGGTTTTGGTATCCCTGTAATACTGCCCACCAGCAAGGCAGGTGACGGCGCCAAGACCGGCTATGACCTGCCCTTGATTCGAGGTATGGCTGATGTTGTTTCCGCCTCAATTGTGGCTTCAGGCGGTGCGGGAAAACTCGAGCATTTTTATGAAGCTGTTGAAGCCGGCGCCGAAATTTTACTTGCCGCCTCGGTGTTCCATTTCCACATGATTGACATCTGCCAATTGAAAGATTATCTAAAAAGCCGTGGCGTTGAAGTTAAATAAAAGCAAGCTACAGTATGAACATAAAAAGAGTCGTTAATTTATGCCCTTTGAAATGAACATAACCTGGGCCTGTTTACTTCTTATTGGCGGCCTGCTTTTACTTTGGAAAGCTGCAGACCTTCTCGTGGACGGTGCTGTTGCTTTGGCGAAACGACTTGGTGTAAGCTCCCTTGTCATAGGTCTGACGGTTATTGCCATGGGCACTTCCGCTCCTGAAGTTGCTGCCAGTGTCGCCGCCGCCATCCGCGGTGCGGGTGATTTGGCTGTAGGTAATGTCTACGGTTCCAATATCGCAAACCTCGCTCTTGTCGGCGGCATTTGCGCACTTATTGCACCTATCGCCATCCAAAAAAGGCTTCTAAAGCGGGAGATGCCTGTAATGTTGCTGGCGGCTCTTTTGTTATGGCCTTTCCTGCGCAATTTACACCTGTCTCGCCCTGAAGGTGTTGTTTTATTGTCCATATTCATTTTTCTTATTTTGCTCACGATCCATATTGCACGCCGTGAGGGTGTCGCTAAGCAGGAAATAACAGGTGGGCAAGCAGGTTCGAAAACCGACCAAAGCAGCCTTAAGAGGAGTTTGTTTTTTGTGATTATCGGCTTGGCGGGCCTGGCTTTTGGCGCTGATATAACTGTCCACGGAGCCGTTTATATCGGCCAGCGGGTT
>DATKWV010000217.1:0-23359 GCA_035529405.1 Sedimentisphaerales bacterium
ATTTGGGAGGGCGAAATCGCAGCAAATGCTACTGCAAATGAGTGGAAAACTTTTCCGCCGGGTTGTGAAACTTTGATAAATACATTTAATCTTACTAAAGTTACAGTTCTTTTTGCTCTGTCTTCATCAGGAGCGGCTTCACTAACTGCACGCTGGCATGGAATTGATTTGAACTTTATATTCTTTTATAAGAGCGGCATTCCGATTATTTCAAAATGCACAGAATGTACGTCGAGTAATTACTGTGTTTGCGGGGGTCCATCAATAAATGGTGCATACTTCCCTAATCCTGCTGAGGGTGGCATTGCTGTTTTAGAAGAAATAGGATGGTAATTCAATGTCTTGCTGTGGAAAAGCAAAGGCTGTTTTAGACCAGGGCAAAAGCATTGTCGTTGGCTACGCCCGGCAGGGCAAAAGCATAGCCGTCGGCTACGCCCGGCATGCAGCGGGGGTAAAATACGAATGGACAGACGACCGTATTCGCACCTGCTGGGATTGCGAAATGCAGACCTGGATGACCGGCAACGAATACGCTGCATGGCTTTTACAGCATGGCATTGCGGTTATAACCAATTTTACAGAACTTGAAAAACTGCCGCTGCTGCCGAAGTACGAACAGGATAGCAAACGCAGGCAACTATACTGCCGATTGTGTAAATGCTTTATACCGGCCAAGGCGCGGGTTGCGGACAAAAATTGCCCCCTGAAAAAATGGTAAATACGACAACTGAAACCTGTAATATGACGATAAAAGCAATTGCGCCGTGGTTCGGCGGCAAGCGGAATCTGGCGCCTCGCATAATCGAGCTGCTGGGACCGCACCGGGTCTATTGGGAGCCGTTTTGCGGCTCAATGGCCGTCCTGATGGTTAAGCCGCCGTGCGTTATGGAGACGGTCAATGACCTGCACGCAGACCTAATTAACCTCGCAAAGGTGATTCAGGATGTACAGGCTGGATGTCAATTATATCGGCGGTTGAAGCGAACCCTGATGTCTGAGCAGCTCCACCGCGAGGCCGCCGAAAGATACCGCGCGAGAACATATAGTGCCCCGGTCGATGGTCCGGATGTGGACAGGGCGTATGATTATTTTCTTTGTGCCTGGCTCGGCCGCAATGGCGTTGCCGGCACGCAAAGTTACAACCAGGGCTTCTGTGTTCGTTATACAGCTAACGGGGGACATGCGGCAAAACGGTGGGTCTCGGCAATCAGCTCTATTCCGGCATGGCGCCGGCGGCTTGCCAATGTCACGATTTTGCAGCGAGACGCCTTCGAGGTATTGCAGAGGATCGAGGACCGCAAGGGCACGGCGATTTATATTGACCCGCCATACATAAAAAAAGGAGCAAAATACATTCACGATTTTGACATCGCCGACCACGACCGGCTGGCGGCGATACTCAATAGATTCAGACATACAGGAATTGTGCTTAGTTATTATGACGACCCGCTTGTGCGGCGAATGTACGCAGGCTGGACATGTCACGAATTAACTGTATCGAAGGCGATGGCCAACCAGAGTTCCCGTGGTGCAAAAAATGTCAAGGTAGTCGAATTGTTGTTGATTAACAACGCGAAATACATGGCCGTTTAAGCGGCCGATAAATGGCGTTTAAAAAGGTTTTACCGCTAACCAGGTTGCCTGATTTTCCTGTGAAAATGGGCAAAATGGCAGCGGAATTTGTCTGCGCGCGGGGTTTGTGCCACTTTTCGTAAATTACTGCCACTTTGACCGTAAAACTACAACCGGGTAAACGGCATTTATGGCCTGTTACGTGATGGGCTGAAGGAATAATTCAACGCTGATGTTGACAAAAAGCAACGCAACTGTAACCACTTTTCGATAAGGCCGTTAAGTGAGCGGCAAAAACACGGCAAGTTGGCTGCCGATGCTTTTCGGCAACATACGAGCCTAATCCATACAGGGATTTTTTACCAGATAATCGAGACAATAACTAACAACGTTAATACCACAGCGCTTCCTGCAGCGGTTTCGTACTGTTTTTCATAGGCAACATTACTATCGGCAAAAATGGGGTTTTTTTACATTCAGGCACGGTTTTTGCACTGATAGAGGGATAAGGTTTTAGGAGCTTAACAAAGCAGGCAAAAGTTTCTTAGCAGGAAAGGGGAGACAAGATGAACGATGAGCGGGGCCTGGGTGATAAGCTTAACGATTTGGTCAAGGAAGTCGGCGGTTTGACGACAGGGGAAAATCAAAGTATATCAATGCTTGCCAAAGAAACCTGTAAAAACCGCAAAAGGCTGGCGAAAAACGTCAATGGCCTTCAAGAATCCCTCGATTATCTGAGACTTTGTATCAAGTAC
Source organism: Sedimentisphaerales bacterium (assembly GCA_035529405.1). Classification (GTDB taxonomy): domain Bacteria; phylum Planctomycetota; class Phycisphaerae; order Sedimentisphaerales; family Anaerobacaceae; genus DATKWV01. The sequence continues at coordinate 2,328 of DATKWV010000217.1, forward strand.
CAACTTTTTGACCTCGAAGCAACCCGCAGGGAGAATATGTATCTTCGTAAGCTGCTGGAAGAGCACGGCTAATCAGCGGTGTGCCTGGCGGCAAGGTATTAAACTAACGGCACGTTAGATTGGTGGTTTTTTACCCTGGAGGAGGGTGATGAACCACCGGATAGTTATTTTAGCAGTTCATTTCGTACATTCCGCACCCCATAATTGTGTGTAACGCCTTAGCTGTCAAGGGCTTAGTAACCGGGCCTGTTGAGGTTTGAACAAGGTTGTTGCCGCAGGGATATTTTGCACGCCGGAGCACGCGATAAAGCCGCGCAGCGAAAAAAAGGCCCTTGAGGTGAAACAAGCAAAAAAGTGGGTGTGTTTTTTTGTCGATAGATTGATATCCGGGCAAAAATGAAGGTCCGAGAAACGAACACGGCAACAATGCGCAGCATATAAAAAAATGGAAGTACGGCCTGGAGGGTGTTAGCGGTTTGACAAGAAGCCCCCGGGGCTGGTATAATAGAAGCAGCGGTTTGAGTACGAGCTGTCGCAGACATTGGTCAATGAAATAAGCTTAATCAGGGCAATATGCGGCGGGTTTTTGGCAGTCTTTTGGAAAGAATTTCAGAGGTAAAAGATGTTTGAGCGTTTTACAGACAGGGCACGTAAAGTGATGGCGCTGGCCAACCAGGAGGCTCAGCGTTTCAACCATGAATATATAGGCACGGAGCATATCCTGCTGGGGCTGGTTAAGGAAGGCAGCGGTGTGGGTGCGACGGTGTTAAAGAACCTCGATGTTGATGTAAAGAAACTTCGGCTTGAGGTGGAAAAACTTGTCAAGAGCGGCCCCGACATGGTGACGATGGGGAAATTGCCGCAAACACCGCGAGCCAAAAAGGTTATCGAATACGCCATCGAAGAGGCCAGGGCATTGAACCATAACTATGTCGGCACGGAGCATATATTACTGGGTCTTTTGCGAGAAACCGAAGGCATAGCTGCGCAGGTGATGATGAATCTTGGGTTGAGGCTTGAGGACGTACGTCAGGAGGTTCTGAATCTGCTTGGAGCCGGCAGCGATGACAGTCCGATTGACCTTGGTATGAAAATGGGTCCGATGGCGGGCCGCAGCAAGGCCAAGAGCAAGACTCCCGCGCTTGACAGTTTCGGCAGGGACCTGACGAAGCTGGCCGAAGACGGGGAACTGGACCCGGTAATCGGCAGAAAGAACGAAATTGAGCGGCTGATTCAGGTTCTTTGCAGGCGCACGAAGAATAACCCGGTTCTCCTGGGCGAAGCGGGTGTTGGCAAGACGGCTATAGTGGAAGGTCTCAGTCAGCAAGTGATCAATGCACAGGTGCCTGAAATCCTGAAGGGCAAGCGGATTGTCATACTGGACCTGGCGATGATGGTAGCGGGCACGAAGTACCGTGGTCAGTTCGAAGAGCGAATAAAAGCGGTTATTAACGAGGTTAAAAGGGCCGGCAACGTCATTCTTTTTATTGATGAGCTTCATACGCTGGTGGGTGCAGGCGGCGCCGAAGGCGCAATTGACGCCTCTAACGTACTGAAGCCGGCTTTGGCGCGCGGAGAAGTGCAGTGTATAGGCGCAACGACGCTGGACGAGTATCGCAAATATATCGAGAAAGACGGGGCATTGGAGAGGCGTTTTCAGACAATAATAGTTGAGCCTCCGTCGAAAGATGAGACGCTTGAAATTCTCAGAGGTCTGCAGGACAGATACGAAGCGCACCACAAGGTCAGGTTTACGGACGAGGCGCTTTACCAGGCGGTGGAGCTGTCAACGCGATATATTACGGGGCGGTGTCTTCCTGATAAGGCAATAGACGTGGTTGACGAGGCTGGTGCACGTATAAGAATCAAGAACATGACTCCGCCGCCGGGCCTGTCGGAGATAGAAGAGAAAATAGAGAAACTGCAGGTTGAAAAAGATGAAGCTGTCCGAAGCGCCGATTATGAGCGGGCGGCGGCATTGCGTGATGAGGCACAGCAGCTTCTGGATGAAAAGAACAGGGTGCAGAAAAACTGGTACGAGGAAAACAGGGAAATCACGGGCGTAGTCGATAACGAGACGGTGGCCGAGGTGGTCAGCAAGATGACGGGTGTGCCGCTGACCAAGCTGGAGAAGAAGGAAACTCAAAGGCTTCTGGAGCTGGAGGCGGAACTTCACAAGAAGGTAGTATCACAAAACGAGGCAATAATCGCCATAGCAAAGGCGGTAAGGCGCAGCAGAAGCGGCATGAAAGACCCGAATCGGCCGACAGGCAGCTTTATATTCCTGGGCCCCAGCGGGGTGGGCAAGACACTGCTGGCAAAGGCCATTGCGGAGTTTATGTTCGGCGAAGAGAGCGCGTTGGTGCAGCTTGATATGAGCGAGTTTATGGAAAAACACAACGTCAGCAGGCTTGTGGGCGCGCCTCCGGGTTATGTGGGATACGAAGAAGGGGGTCAATTGACCGAGAGAATCAGGCGTCGGCCATACGCGGTTTTACTGCTGGACGAAATAGAAAAGGCACATCCGGACGTCTATAACGTGCTGCTTCAGATAATGGATGAGGGGCGTTTGACGGACAGTTTCGGCAGACATGTGGATTTCAAGAACGTGATTTTGATAATGACCAGCAACATCGGGGCGGATTTGATTAAAAACAGCGGCGGCTTCGGTTTCGGCAAGCGAACGGCTGAGGCGAATTACGAGAAGATGAAAGAAATGCTCAATAAAGAGGTGGAGCGTCATTTCCGGCCTGAGTTTCTCAACCGTGTGGACGACACAATAGTATTCAAGGCCCTGACACGCGAAGACCTGCAAACGATAGTTGACCTGGAACTTGCGAAGGTTTTCCGTCGTCTTACAGAACACGGGTTGAAACTTGAATTAAGCGAGCAGGCCAAGGAGTTTCTCATCGACAAGGGTTACAGTCCGGAGTTCGGCGCACGGCCTTTGCGCAGGGCAATCGAGCGCTATATAGAAGACCCGCTTTCGGAGGCGGTGCTGCGAGGTGAATTTTCGGGCAAAGACCTTATAAAAGTTGAAGTGCGGGATGAAGAGCACCTTAAGCTGGAAGGTTATTCGGAGGGCGGGGGCAAGAAAGACAAATCGGAAAAGGTCAGGACGACCCGTTCCGAATAAGAACAGAACTGATGCCCTTTTGCATTTTCGCAGAGTCACGGCAGGAAGTCGCGGCGGCCCTGTATTTTTTCCTGAGGAGTTTGTTGCTGGTCCAATAATGCCTGAAGCTGCTGGGGTTTGATTAGCTGGACATCACCGTTCAGTTTCAGGACAATAAACTTATTACCCGATAACGAACGATAGGTTTTTATTGAGCAGGCAAGGATTTCATTGTCGCCGGCGTCAAATTCCAGCCATCTCGCCCTGTAATATATTTCACCGAGCCTGGCGGCACCGGGCAGGTCGCCTTTGATATTGAGTATGTACGATTCCGGTGGAACGGCACCATACTGCTGACGGTAGGCAAGCACGATTTTGCCCAACTGGTCCATAGCACGGGTTGCTTCCAGGCGATTGACGCGACCTTTGAGACAAATCATGGCAAGTACCGTAACAAAGGTCACGGCAGTTACGACAATAAAGTCTTTTATGATGGTTCTTTGTTTGGTGTTCATGGGTGGGCAAGTGTCTTTACTTTGTCGTTTTGTACGGTTAATCTGCCTTCGGCAAACAGCTGTATTGCCTGCGGCAGGGCAATACACTCCTGCTGAAAGACCCTGTCGGCAAGTGTATCCGGGGTGTCATGGTCATAAACGGGACAGGTTCGCTGCAGGATTATGGGTCCTTTGTCGTACTGGTTTGTGCAGAAATGCACGGTGCAGCCGCTGACCTTGCAGCCTTCTTTCAGGACGGCTTCGTGCACATGATGACCGAACATACCTTTTCCGCCGAACAGCGGCAGCAGGGCGGGATGTATGTTCATTACACGGTTAATATACTGATTTGGTATTTTCCACAGGCACAGCCAGCCGGCCTGAATGACTAATTTCACACCGGCGGCAACAAGTATTTCCTCGATGCGTTTGCTGAAGCGGTCTATGTCGGGGAAGTCTTTTTTGCGGATTATTTCCACAGGCAGTCCGGCGGCCCTGGCCTTTTCGACGCCGGCGACTGTTGAACGGGAGCTTATAACCACAGCGACATCGGCATTGAGTCGGCGAGCGTTTATATATTCGATGATATTCATAAGTGTTCTGCCGCCGCCGCTGATTAGCACACCAAGGCGAATGGGTTCTACGGGGGTTTTATCAGCAGAGCTTTTAATTTCATCGGCTTTGTCAGCGAGAAAATCATGCTTTAGATTCAAGGCCTGATTGACGAGTCGGTCAGCCTGCTGGTTCTGGTTTCTGTTTATGAATTGGAGGGTCCAGGCCTGGAAGGAATCAAGCAGGCTTCGGGCCTGTTCAAAAAGCGGCATCAGATGTTCGCTTTTTACCTTGTACCGGCCGTTAACCTGCTCAACAAGCAGTTTACTGTCGGTGAATATTTTCAGTTTTTTTACGTTGAATTGCGCGGCAGCTTCGAGGGCTTTCAGCAATGCCGTGTACTCGGCGACGTTATTGGTGGTATGGCCGAGGTAAAAGGCCTGTGCCTTTAGCTGGTGAGCATTCTGATCGGTTATCACGAACGCAGCAGCGGCCGGCCCGGGGTTTCCCCTGCTGCCGCCGTCGGTATAAATGACCAGTTTTTCTGTTTGGCCGGACAAGGCTGACCTTAAGCAAAACGGAAATTTTATTTAAGAAGCGTCCACGGGTAATTATGAATCGTCACACTATATATAGAAAACCGGTCAAAGTTCCGCATCGCCAAGAACCAGAATTCTCGTGCAGTTCGGACACCGGATTATGTCGTCGGTGGTCATAAGCAAATTGATCGATTCGGCGGTTATACCCATAAAACAGCCGCCGCAGCTGTACGTTTCGGTTTTACCCTGCTGCTTTTCAATTACGGCCAGGCCCTCACCATCGTAAGTTTCGGCGACACGTTTGAAAATATCGAGGTGCTGGGCTGGTATGTCTTTGGCCTGCTGGTGCCATTGGGCCTGGATTTGCTGTATTTCAGCTTCGAGTTTTTTTGCATTGACCTCGGTTTCCTTGCGTGTCTGGTCAAGAGTTTCCTTGTGCTGTTCGATTTCCTGCTGAATTTTCAGCACCTGGGCCTGGTCAAGCTCGACATCCTTGAGCAGATCGAGTACCTGGTTTTCAATTTTTGAATTGTCGGCTTTTGTGGTATTAAGCTGGGTGAGGACAGCGGCGTATTCTTTGTTTGTCCTTGCGGTGTTGAGCGAGGCCCTTAATTTGTTTATTCTTTCATCACCGATTTTCAGCTCCAATTCAAGACGGTCAATCTGTATTTTGGTCAGTTGTATCTCTTCGTGTTTGGCTTCGAGGGTGTTGGCGAGGCTTCTTATATGATTTTCCTGAAGGAGCACGTTCCTTCTGCACCTTGTCAGTTTTGTTTTGACGGCTCTGAGACGGTTTTCAATACTCTGGACCTTTATCAAGCCATTCAACACAGGTCCCATTCAGGCTCCTTTTGCGTGGCAACAAAATCCAAAAACGTATATTATTGTTCATATCGGTTCGCTATGCAACAAAAAATTCTGTTTCAGAACTCGGCGTTTTTAAATACGGTTTTGAAATCGTACACATTATCGAAATCTCCGATGGAATCGGCGGGCTGTGCAGACATCCATTTGTGCTGTATCATCAAATAGACGATTTCTCCGAAGTCGCGGGTGCTTTTTACACCCCAGGAATCGAGTACAAGCAGGGCCAGCCTGCCCCATTTTTCAATTGCGAGGTCCTTTAATGCGCAACAAAGGTCGCCGCCGCTGACATGAGCGGCGTCGGAGGGGGACTTTTTTTTGGACTTGAGGTAGCCAAGCCCCTCGTAAACAAATTTTAAGGCACTGGGGTGAAACCGCCCGTCGGTTCTGGCAATCTCTTCAAGGTCTGTGTGCATAGATATACCTAAAACACTGAAAATCCTGTTATTTGATTCTCTGGCCTGGTATAGCTCCGGAATCGGCATAGAGCATAAAAATATCCTTTCCACCGTCCCCGGCGGCCAGAATCATGGCTTCCGAGATACCGAACTTCATTTTCCTGGGTTTGAGATTGGCCAGGCAAACGACAATTCTGCCTGCGAGCTGGGCTGGCTGGTAAGCCATCGCGATACCGGCGAGGACCTGTTTTTCAAGGCCGCCCAGGTCAAGGGTAAGTCGCAGCAGTTTGTCGGCACCTTCGACAGGTTCGGCTTTGGTTATTTTGGCGATTCTCAAATCAATTTTGGCAAAATCGTCAATAGTGCATTCAGGGGCGATGGGTTCGGCAGGGACAGGGGAAGCGGGGTCCGCAGCACGACTTTCTTTACTTTCCTGTATCATTGCGTTGACCTTTTCCTTATCTATTCTTTCGAACAATCGCTGAAAGGGGTTTATTCGGCGGTTTTCCAGCGGACTTTCAACATCGGCAAACTTGAGGTCACCGACGTTGAGGAACTCTTCGACCTTTCGGGCAAACCCCGGCAGAACAGGCTTAAGGTATATTGTCAGGATGCGCACGGCGTTTATGACGGCAGTAAGGGTAGTTCTTGTTTTTTCCAAATCGGTTTTTACGGTCGCCCAGGGCTGATTCTGCTCTACGTAACGGTTTGCCTGGTCCGCCAGGGCGGTAACAGTTCGCACAACGGCGGCAAAGTTGAGTTCTTCGTAGTTTTGAATAACCTGTTTTTTTGCGGCAGCCAGTTCGCGGATTAAGTTTTGGCCGGCTTTGTCCAATTCTCCAAGCCGGGAATCAAGGTTTTTTGCCAGCATCGGGCCTGAGCGTGAGGCCAGATTTGCCAGCTTGCCGACCAGGTCGGAATTGATTTTGTTAATAAAATCCTCGGTACTGAGGTCAATATCGTCAATGGAAGCAGTGAGCTTGGCGGCATAATAGTATCGCAGGGCCTCGGGGTGGAGGTATTTAAGGTAGGTGGCGGCCTTGATGAAAGTGCCTCGTGATTTGCTCATTTTTTCGCCGTTTACAGTCAGGAAACCGTGAACAAAGAGTCTGTCGGCGGTTCTGAAGCCGCTTGCCAGGAGCATTGCCGGCCAGAAAAGCGCATGGAAGTAGATGATGTCCTTGCCGATGAAGTGATAGAGTTCGTATTCGCCGCTGTTCCAGAGGTTGTCAAAATCGAGGTTGTTGCTGTTACAATAATTCCTGGCAGAGGCCATATAGCCGACCGGCGCATCGAGCCAGACGTAAAAGAATTTGTTTTCTTCGCCGGGTATTTTGAATCCGAAATACGGGCCGTCCCGCGAGATGTCCCAGTCTTTAAGACCGATTTTGAACCATTCATCAAGCTTGTTGGCTACGGATTTCCGGGTATATCCGTCAGTGATAAGCTTTTTGAGCTTCTGCTGGAAATCAGCGAGTTTGAAAAAGTAATGTTCGGAGGTGCGCAGCACGGGTTTTGTGCGGCATGTTGCGCAGTAGGGTTCTTTGAGGTCGGAGGGCTGATAGGTGCTGCCGCACAATTCGCAGGAATCCCCGTACTGGTCCTGGGCGCCGCACCGGGGACAGGTTCCGCGGATGTATCTGTCGGGCAGTGACATTCGGCATTTTTCACAATAGGCCTGCTCGGTGTCCCTTTTGACTATTGCACCGGCCCTGTCAAGGGAATGGAAAATCTCTTCGCTGAACTTTCTGTTTTCGGGCGAATGGGTGGAATAGTAATTGTCAAATTCGATTAAAAAGCCGGCAAAGTCGGCTATGTGCTCTTTGTGCACGCGTTCGATGAGCTGTTCGGGAGTAATTCCCATGCTGCGAGCGGTTATCATTACAGGTGTGCCGTGTGCGTCGTCGGCGCAGAAGTAAAGGCATGTATTACCACAGATTTTCTGGAAGCGCACCCAGATGTCGGTTTGTATGTATTCGACCAGATGGCCGATATGTATGGGGCCGTTTGCGTAGGGTAAAGCTGACGTTACAACGATTTTCCTGGCCATATTCGTATCTTCACAGCAGCTGCAGGTAAATGTTCGCTTGGCTGTTTAGTGATTATCCATCTGTGGTTTATTCTCGTGATCGAGGTTTATATTATTATTGTTGTCAACGGCATCGTTTTGCTGCTGTTTGGTTTGCGCAGGGCCGATTATTTCAATTTCGTCGACACTGACAGCGACTTTCGTTCCCTCATCGTGTTCAACAACCACCATCTGGGTTAATATCTGTGTGTCTATGACCCTGCCTTTTCCGGAGCTGGTTTTTACAATGGTTCCTTTCTGGGGCAGGAGGTTTTTAAGTTCGGTGTATGTCTGGTCCTCGTATCGCAGGCAGCACTTGAGCCTTCCGCAATAACCGGATATTTTGGCGGGGTCGAGGGTGGCTTTCTGGGTTTTGGCCATTCTCATATTAACGGGCTTGAGAGTCTTGAGGTATCTCTGGCAGCAGCACTGCTGGCCGCAGATTTCACAGTCGGCAAACAGCAATGCCTCATCGCGGGAACCGATCTGTCGCATTTCGATTCTGGTCTGATATTCCTGGCCCAGTTTTTTGACGAGCTCGCGGAAATCCACGCGGCCGTCGGCCATAAAGTAAAATATGATTCTCTCGCCGCCGAATATGTGTTCGGCATCGACAATTTTCATCGGAAGGTTCATCTCCTCGACAAATCTTCTGCAGCACAGGGCCTCTTCGGCGGCACTGGCTTTGAGGTGTCTTTCCTCGCTGAGGTCGGCGGCGGTAGCCTGGCGGATGACTTTGCCGACAGGTCTGGGGTCAAATTCAATGTCGCTGGTTTGAAAATACTGGGTTACCTGGTCTCGGCTCAACTTAAAGTTTCCGGCCCTGTAGGCAAACGAACCGACAATTTGGCCCAGTTCAAGGCCCTTGTCGGTTTTTACCACCACCCTGGTAAATAATCTGGGTATATTGGTTTCATTATGCTCGAAGAAACCCAGCAGATTCATATTGCTATAGCTAACGAGCATATATTTTTTATTTTTTTCTTCTTTGGTTTTTGGAACGAAATTCTGGTTCATTTGCACTGTCCGTATAGGGTGCCGCCGTCAACGGCTTTCTGTGTTGATCAGCGGCGCCAAAAACTACATTCTATCACAAGCAGCCAGATTCAACAATAACTGTTCGAAAATAAGCCTTTCGTTAACAGCGGCGTCAACCAGCCGCATAGCCCGGTAAACATCGATAATTTTCCGGCTTGCAGTTTCGGGTTCCAGTCGCGTTGCGAGCACTTTGAGGCGGTTTTCCTGGTCGGAATTTATGATTTTTTGCCCCTGGCGGAGGTTTAGAGTAACGGTATCGCGTAATACGGAGATGATTATGCGCAGGAGTGTTTTGGCGGCGTTTCGGTTTATTTCGGTAGTGCTTGTATCTTTATCAAGGCTTGTCCAGACGGCGGCGATTCTGTGTGCGTGTGCCAGGAACCGCTCGGCCAGTTCGAGGGCCTGCGGATATTGATATTCTGAAATTGCAGCCACGAGGTCATTTTTTGTCTGATACAGGTTGGCGTCGGCCAGTTCCAGGCGGGCCCATTTACAGGCCCAGCCCAGACTTCCCTGCGCCAGGGCGGCGAAATACCGGGCCTTCTGGTTCTGCAGGTGGTCCATATCTTTGAGCTTTTCTACAATCATATCTTCGTGCACAAGCCCGAAATTAACAACCGTGCAGCGGGACTTTATTGTCGGCAGCAGCTTATCCAGGCCGGTACAAAGCAGGATAATTGTGCAATAGGCGGGGGGCTCTTCGAGAACTTTCAGCAGACTATTCTGTGAATAGGTGTTGAGCTTTTCGGCTTCGGTCAGGACAAAGACCTTTTTTTGCGAAGCGGCAGGCCTGGAAGAGACCTTTTCAATCAGGAACTCTCTGACAACATCGACGGGCACGTCAACGGGCGCTTTTTTGCCTTTTCCGTCCTCGGTAAATTCGCGCAGCTCCTTATAGACCAGGTGGAAATCGGGATGGGAGCCGGCGTCAAAAAGGCGGCAGCAGCGGCACCGGCCGCAGCTGTCGGCAAAAGGCTGCGGGGCGGGTTGTTGTTTTGAAGGATTCTGACAAAGCAGCAGCTTTGCCCATTCGCAGGCGGTTTTGAATTTGCCGACGCCCTCGTCGCCGGTAAAAACGTATGCGTGCGGCATCTTGGCCGATTCATAGGCCCGCTGCAGAATGCCAACGGCCTTTTCCTGACAGAATATATCTTTCAGCGACACAGCAAGAAAATCAAAAATTGAAAATCAAAAAGCAAAGTTACAAATCAAAATTCAAAAAGGTACTGCAGTTAAAACATTTTCTCGACAACTTCTATTATTCTTTTGTGGACGGTTTCCTTATCATCACGCGCATCAACGACATTAAAATGAGCCCGGTCTGTGGTCAGTTGTAAAAAGCCCTCACGGACCTTTTGGCGGTACGAGGCGGATTTTGCCTCCATTCTGTCGGGTTGTGGGGACAGTCGGCGCTGCGCGGTATCCAAATCAACATCAAGTATGACGGTCAGGTCGGGCCAGGGTCTTTCGAGACAATCGGCAGCCAGGCTGATAACTTTATCGATACCGAAACTTCCTGCAAAACCCTGGTAGGCACAGGTGCTCGACAGCCAGCGGTCGAGCAAAACGCATTTATTACGCGCCAGGGCAGGTGCAATATACTCGGCCCAAAGCTGCGTCCTGGCGGCCATGTACAGGAGAATTTCGGTGGTTGTGGTCATAGCATCGTGCTGGCAGTCAAGCAGTATCCTGCGGATTTTTTCGCCGATGTCGGTATCACCGGGGTCACGGAAGGCTTCAACATCGGCGCCGTTTTTCTTCAGCCAGGCGTTCAGCAATGCGCACTGGGTGGTTTTTCCGCAGCCGTCCGGGCCGTCCAGAACGATAAATTTGCCTGAGAATCGGTTTTCCAAATCGTATTCTTCCAATAAGTTCCTACAAAAATCGGGCACTCGGCCGGGCCATATTATACCAGTTAATATAACTATGTTAACAGTTGAAGGTTCTCCGGGCCGACCAGTTGTGTTATTTCTCTGCAAAATTCGGGGCTGGGTGTAACGGACAGGAGCTTGTCGGCCTTGGCGTGTACCGTTGCTTTTTCGGTAGTCACGGTCAGATACAGGGTACTGGGGCCGCGGTGGTGCTGACAGACAGTTTTGATTTCGGCGATTTTATGTTTTGTAACATCCCGGGCGTTCAGCGTTATTCTGACGGTGGCGACTAATTTTTCGGTGACCTGGTCGGGCGTAATCAGCTCGGCTGCAAAGATGTTCGGTTTTTCCCGTCTATGGTCGATTTTCCCCTTTACAAAAACGACCCTGTCCTGCTCCAGGAGATGGGCAAATTTGCTCAATGTTTCCGGAAACATTACCACCTCGGCCTGTCCCTGCAGGTCTTCGAGGACAAATACCGCCATTTTCGAGCCGGCGTTTCGCCCCTTTTTTGTTATATGGTACCTGATTTTGGCAATCATACCGCCGATGACAACGTCCCTGTCGGCAGCTGCATGCTCTAATTGCGAAGTATTCAGGGTGGAATAAAGGCTGACCGCCTCGGCATAATGACTGAGGGGATTACTGGTAACATAAAAACCGAGGACCTGTTTTTCAAAGGCCAGCATCTGCGGTTCAGGCCAGGGTGCCGTGTGGCCAAGCATAGGGCCGTCGAGCGAATAATCTTTCTGCTGTTCGATACAGGCAAAGAAATTCATCTGGCCGGTTTGCCTGTCAGACTGAACAGATGTGCCGACCTGCATAGCCTTTTCGAGGCCTGCGGTCATCTGTGCCCGGTGTCCGCCGAGCCTGTCAAAAGCCCCGGCTTTTATGAGGGCTTCGATTACCTGCCTGCTGACAATCCGCAAATCGACATTCTCGCAGAAGTGAAAGAGGCTCTGGAAGGGGCCGATTTTTTCTCTTACGGCGATAATTTGTTCAACGGCCTTTGCGCCGACGCCTTTGACGGCGGCCAGACCGAAACGTATTACACCGGTGCTGTCTTTGCTGTGGTACAGGGGTGTAAAATCGACCATACTTTCATTTATGTCGGGCGCAAGGACCTGGATGCCCATTTGGCCCGATTCGGTGATGTACTCGACAACCTTGTCGGTATTGCCCATTTCATAGGTCAGAAGCGCCGCCATATATTCCACCGGCCAGTAAGTTTTCATATAAGCGGTCTGACAGGCAATGAAGGCATATCGGGTGGAATGACTCTTGTTGAAGCCGTAACCGGCGAAACGTTTGATAAGCTCAAATATCTGGTCGGCCTGCGACTTTGTTAAGCCTTTTTGGAGGCAGCCGGCGATAAAATCCTGCCTTGCTTTTGCTATGGTCTTGGCCTTTTTTTTACTTATGGCTTTTATGACGGTATAAGCGTTTCGCAGAGGTATGTCTCCGAGGCGGTTGCAGATTCGCATTACCTGTTCCTGATAGACCATGATGCCATAAGTCTCGTTGAGGATTTCGTGCATAATAGGGTGGGGCAACTGCCATTGTGCGCCGTGTTTTCGGTCGATGTAATCGGGGATTAGTGTCATCGGGCCCGGTCGATATAAGGCGTTTGCAGCAATAAGGTCTTCAATTCTGTCGGGCTTCATTTTCATAAGCAGGTTCTGCATGCCGCCGGACTCGAACTGAAAGATGCCTTTTGTATTGCCGCTGGAGAACAGCTCAAAGACCTTAGGGTCGTTGAGATTGATTTTTTCGAGGTCGATATCCTTGCCGTGTATGGTCCTGACCCATTCCCTGGCGCGCTGCAGTACGGTAAGGGTTTTCAGGCCGAGAAAATCCATTTTCAGCAGGCCCACCTTTTCAACGATGGGTCCTTCGAACTGTGTGATAATATCCTCTGAACCCGGTGCCTTATAAAGAGGCAGGAAATCCGTCAACGGCTCATCGGCGATTACCACACCGGCAGCGTGCACGGAGGCGTGACGAACAAGGCCTTCGAGGCGTTTGCAAATATCAATTACCTGTTTTGTATCAGGCTCCTGTTCGTAAGCTTTCTTGAAGTCGGGTTCGGTTTCGAGGGTATCGTCGAGTGTAACGCCGAGGGTATCAGGCACCATCTTGGCCAATTTGTCAGCTTTGTCGAGGGGGACATTTTTGACCCTGCAGACGTCCCTGATAACGGCCCTGGCTTTCATTGTGCCGAAAGTGATAATCTGGGCGACATAGCCGTATTTGTGGCGGACGTAGTCGATGACCCTGGCCCTGCCGTCCTGGCAGATGTCAATATCGACATCGGGCATTTCGTTCCGATGCGGGTCCATAAAGCGCTCGAAGAGCAAATCGTAGCGCAGGGGGTCAATGTTGCACAGCCCCAGGCAATAGCCGACAACAGTTCCCACGGCGCTGCCTCTTGCTCCGACGGGGATATTGTTACGGTGGGCAAAGTTGCAAAAGTCCCATACGATGAGAAAATAGCTGGCGAAACCCTTGGATTCTATGACATTGAGCTCCCGGTCGAGTCGATTTTTAATTTCGTCGGTGATTTGGCCGTATTTTTCCTTTGCTTTCTCGTAACAGATTTTTGTGAGCAATTCTTCAGCAGATGAACCGTCAGCAGTTTGAAAAGCCGGCGCATGGCGGGTTTTGAAATCCAGTTCGACATTACATCTTTCGGCAATAGTTAAGGTGTTATCACAGGCTTGCGGTATGCAGGAAAAGCGGGTACGCATTTGCTCCGGGCTTTGCAGGAAAACGTCCCGAGGGTAAATCATCCTCTCGGGGTCATCGACTTTTCTGCCTGTACTGATACAGCAGAGGCAATTGTGAGCTTCGTAGTCGTCCTGATGCAAAAAGTGTACATCATTTGTTGCCACCAGAGGCAGAGACATTTTCTCTGCAAGGTCTATAAGCGCTTGCCGCAGGTGCGGGTCGTCATTTTCGTGGTCCTGGAGCTCGATAAAGAAATTCTCGGGTCCGAATATTTTCAGATAGCTTTCGGCGGCCCGGCAGGCAGCGGGCTGGTCCTGCTTTTTCAGCAGCGAGGCGATTTCACCTTTGAGGCACGCCGAGGTGGCAATCAGGCCTTTGCTTAGTTCGGCAAGAATTTGCTTGTCAATCCTCGGCCTGTAATAGAAGCCTTCGAGGTAACCGATGCTTGCGAGCTTGAGGAGGTTTTTGTAGCCGGTATTGTTTTCAGCCAGCAGTACCAGGTGATATGAGGAATCCTGTATGCCGGATTTCTGCTTATCGAATCGGCTGGCGGGTGCTACATAAGCTTCAATACCGATGATGGGTTTTATACCTGCGTCGATAGCCTTCAGGTAAAAGGCGACGGCGCCGAACATATTGCCGTGGTCGGACAGTGCAACAGCGGGCATTTGCAGTTGTTTGCACTGTTTGAATAATTTGTCAAACGATATCGCGCCGTCGAGAAGCGAATACTCGCTGTGCAGATGCAGATGTGTAAATCCTTTTCCGGGCATAGGTTGCGCTGTCCTTAAAGAAGTTTATGCTGCCGGATATGATATTTTAAGGTTTCAGGATAAGCAAGCTGTTTGTTTGGTGATAAGTAAAAAAACCTTGCCGGTTTTTTACGGGCCCTTATAATGCCGGCATAAATGATTTTAGTTTGCCAGGGGAGCTGCCTGCGGGTTTTTTCCAAGTCCCGCGCAAAGCTGAGAAATCCCGACATATCGGGGTGACCCTATGAACCTGACCAGGTTAGTACCTGCGAAGGGAGGCACTGAAAAAAACTGTTTGTGTGATGGTTTTAAGGTGCACTCTTTTTGCAGGAGTGCATTTTTTTTTGGCACAGACTGCTGTGGATTTAAGCTAAGTCGAATCTTAGAGAAAGGATAACCAATGAAAGAGACGGAAATTTCCAGGGTAATCATAGAGCAATACAACAGGCAGTTGCTGGAGCATCTTGTCAACGATGTTATTATTGTCGGCGGCGGACCTGCTGGTCTGACAGCGGCTTATTATCTTGCGAAAAAGGGTGTCAAGACCACGGTGCTTGAAAAACGTCTGTCGCTTGGCGGAGGCATCTGGGGCGGCGCTGCCGGTTACAATATGATTGTAGTCGAAGAGCCGGACATTCTCGAAGATATAGGCGTAAGCACAAGCAAACAGCAGGACCTGTTTGTCGCTGACGCCGTGGAGCTGGCAACGGCGCTGGGGTACGCAGCCAAAAAGGCCGGCGCTGCTATTTTCAACCTGCTTGAAGCAGAGGACGTTATTATTACAAACGACGCCGTGGAAGGCGCGGTAGTGAACAATACGGCCATCAAAATGGCGGGTCTGCATGTGGACCCGTTTTGTATTTCATCGAGGTACCTGATAGATGCTACAGGTCACGCCGCTGAGGTAGTGAATATGCTCAGAAAGAGAAAGCCGCAGCTTTGGCCGAAAGGACTGCAGGAAGGTTTTATGGACGTGGCCAAAGGCGAGGCGGGGGTAGTGGAAAAGACAGGAGAAATTTATGCGGGTCTGTACGTGGCGGGCATGTCAGTCTGCGCGGTTTTCAATCTGCCGAGGATGGGCCCGATTTTCGGGGGTATGTTAAAATCGGGCAAAAAGGCTGCTGAAATGATTTATGAAAGGATATGAGCTTCCAACACGCCGGCAATGCCTGCGGCTGATGCAGGAATATCGTGTTCCGCTGCACATTTTCAGGCACTGCCGGAAGGTCAATAAGCTGGCGGTTTTTTTAGCCCGGCGGTTAAAGGAAAACGGCGTACCGGTTGACGCCGAACTTGTGGACAGGGCGTCTTTGCTGCACGATTTTGTGAGGGTTTGCGACCTTGAACAGCCGAACGATATTGATTTCAGCCGGCCAATCACCGGCAAAGACAAGGCAAAGTGGCAGCAGATAAGAACACGGTACAACAACAGCAGCCACGAGGATGCAGCCTGTGAGATATTAAAAAGCAGGTACCTGGTACTGGCTGAAACCGTACGAAAACACAAATATGCGTGCATACTGGATGCCCGTACAGGCCCGGTAACGTGGGAGGAAAAGATTGTTTATTACGCCGATAAAAGGGTCATGCACGACAGGATTGTGGCGCTGGCCGAAAGACTCGAAGAAGGTCACAGGCGAAACGCGGACCTGCATACAGGGCGAACCGACGACCGAATCGACACGGAAAAAGTTGACCGCCTGATCCAGAACCTCGAAAAGGAAATTCTTGCTAAAGTGGGCCTTAACGCCGACGAGATTACAGAGGAATTGGTGGATTCTTATTGATTTTAATCAGGGGGCTGAACCCGTGGGGATGTCTGTTTCCAGGATTTTCGCTGCGTTGCCCTTATGCCGGACAGCACTGTAACGGCGACCATAATCAGCAATGTCACGACCGTAAACCAGTGTCCCCATGTGGCAACGGGGACATGGGCCATTTTTATGATTATGGTTCCGATAGCGAACGACTGGAGGAACATTTTTATTTTACCGCTGAAAGTTGCGGCAAAGTTTATGCCGCGAGCCTCGGCAATATGGCGCAGGACGGTAACGTAAACTTCTCGCAACACCAGCACAGCGGCAACGGACCATTGAATTACCGATAGTGTCGGCGGTGAGAAGTCAAACAGCTTAGGCTGGTGGATTATTGCAAAGCAAATGAACGCGCCGCATACAAGCGCTTTGTCGGCCAAAGGGTCCATCATTCTTCCGAACCTGCTGGTAACGTTCAGTTTTCTTGCTATGGCGCCGTCAATCATATCGGTGATGCCGGCGGTTACAAAAATCACAAACGCTATATCCAGGAAGAAAGGCCTGTCGGCCACGCCGGGACTGTGAGAAAAAAGAATCATAAACAAAAAAACAACGGTCAATACAAAGCGCCCCAGGGTCAGGATGTTGGGAATGACTTTTAACATAAGATAAAGTTTACCCGCCGAAAGGCATAATTCAACTCTAAATTTGCTTCACTACCAAATCGTAGTTTTCCGCCGCGATGACCCTTGTTGGCAGAAAAGCACCCGGTTTTCCGGAACAGTTTTTGATTATACAAACGCTGTCTATATCCGGCGCCTGGCCGTAAAAACGGGCTTTGCCGGCGGCATTTTCATCGAGCGAATCAACCAGACAGGTCAGGTCGGTGCCTGTTCTTGCGTTGTTTTTGGCAAAAGCGATTTTCTGCTGGGTGAGCATTACCTTATCAAGGCGCCGGTCCTTTACATTCTCAGGGACCTGTGCGGGCATATCGGCGGCGGCTGTACCGGATTCGGCGTAGAATTTGAAACAGCCCAGTGCGTCAAACTCGGCCCACCTGATAAAATCAATCAGCTCCTGGAACTGACGGTCGGTCTCGCCGGGAAAGCCGACCATAACGGTGGTTCGCAGCACAACATCGTCGATAGTGCGCCGCAGGCTCTGAATCAACCTGCATATTTTTTCGTTTGTGTCGCTGCGGTGCATTTTTCCGAGGATTTGGTTGTTTATGTGCTGGATGGGAATATCGAGGTAATGCACGATTTTTTTGCTTTCGGCTATTGTTTCAATAAGCCGGGCGGTGACTGCTGCCGGATACAGGTACATAAGTCTCAGCCATTTTAATCGAGGGATTTTTTCCAGTTCGGCAAGCAGCGTGCACAAACCGTTTTTCAATTTTAAGTCACGGCCATAAGAGGTTGTGTCCTGTGCAATGATGTTTAACTCCACGGCCCCGGCGCAGACCAGCTCATCGGCCTCTGCCAGTACATTGTCGATTGGCTTGCTGCGAAATTTTCCCCTTATAAACGGTATGGTACAAAAGGAGCACCTGCGGCTGCAGCCCTCGCTGATTCTCAGATAAGCATAGTGCGGCGGTGTAAGCGGCAGCCGCGTCCTGTCGTCAGCCACAGGCGACAAAGCAGGCTCGATACAGGCTTGTTTTTTTTCACAGGAAATTGTTCTTTTTATTATTTCGCCGATTTTGTCGCGATAAGCAAGCCCGACAACGGCATCGATGCCTTCGGCCATTTGAAATAACTGCATGCCTACTCTTTGCGGCAGGCAGCCGGCCACGATTACCTTTTTGACGGCGCCGTGTTTTTTTTGCTGAAGGGCGTGTTTGATTGCCTGCATGGCCTCGTTGATGGCTGGTGCGATGAAAGCGCAGGTGTTAATTACAACGATATCGGCGGTGTCAGGGTCTGCAGCCAATGGAAAGCCGGCCTGGGCAATTTCGGCGAGCATTCGTTCGCTATCGACGATTGCTTTCGGACAGCCTAAAGGCACAAAACCGACACTGAGAGTATTTTTGCTTAAATTTTTTTCCACAGACCGATAAAATTAGCAAAAAAATACGCATTAGTCCATTATTTTAGCATGGGCATTTACAGAAGGCTCGAATAATATGCTTGCAGAAAGATAAGCAGACACTATATTGTACGTTTCAGCGGGGAAGCAGCGGCGGTGCAGGGGTAATGAGTAAAGAAAAATTAAGCTGCAGCCAGAAGGTCATAATAAGCTCGGCAGTATTATGTATGCTGGGTATGTGCGGTTGCGGCGATTTTTTTGCAGAAAAAGCCACCGAACTTCAGGCCCAGGCCATCCTGCGGGACTTGAGCAGAATCAGAACAACCCCCGACCCCAATTACCCTGTTCCCGACATATACAAACAGCCGCCGAAGATTATCGAAACCAAAAAGGGCATGAAGCTGCTGTACTTCACTAAGCACCATCCGGTTGAAGAGTTTGCCGGCAAAGGCAACGCACCGGGCCTTATACAGCAGCAGTTCGGATACAATGTAAGCAAGAATCCAGCCACGAACCAGTTGATAGTCGAGTGTCCCGGCCGGGAAGAGGTCCAGACAATTCTTGATTTTTTAAAGCATGTCGATATACCTCCGATTCAGGTAAAAATAGATTGCCTGGTATCCGAGCTGTATGCTGATGTAACGATGGACTGGGAAACAACCATAAAGATAGAAAATTTCTTAGGCGAGAAAATCGGCCTCGGCGGTAAAGAAGTGCAGGTCTTCAATACCGCCGGAGACCTGGTTGATACAATATTAAAGCCTGCGTTCCCGGGTGCATCATTACGGGATGAAGCGCGTGAATTATTGGGGTTGAAGGTGGGGTATTCGAGAAATGTAGGTGTTTCGGGGCATGAGTTCCGGGCACTGGTTGACCTTTTGGTATCGCGCGGCTATCTGAAAATCCTGATGAACCCGGTGCTTGAGGTGGTCAACGGCAAAACCGCTCATATAGAAGCCAGAGATTATGTGCCGCTGCCCAAGGAAGTGGTGCGTCCGGAAGTCGAACCGTACATGACCACCGAATACCAGTGGGTGGTAGATTCGCTTGATATAACACCGCACGTTTTTGCGGACGGCTATATCGGGCTTGAGACCTCAGTGCAGATTGGTTCGAAATCGACGCCGGAAGGTGTAAAGCAAATCCCAATTATCACAGAACGCAAAATTCAGAATAAGGAAAACCGCATCAGGCAGGGTGACAGCCTGATTATCGGCGGCATAAGAAAGAGCGAAGAGCGCAGTGTAATACGCGGTGTTCCGTTTTTAAAGGACATACCGATTATAGGGATTCTGTTCTCGAGCAAGGATTACGAGGACCGGGCCAAGGAGGTGATATTCATAATAACGCCTACCATTTCCTCGGGCGGCATACCATACGAGGAGATGGTTAAAAAAATAGAAAAAAAACATGTCAAGCCCGAATATAAATATGGCATAGAAGAGCTTTTAACCGACCCGCTTGGAACGGGAATCTATACCGAGCAGGTCGAGCAGAAGGCTGCGGAGGCGGAATTTGAACGGCTCAAGGCCGAACTTGAAAGCGCAGAGGCCAGGGATGATGTATCGCAAGTAAAGGTCAAATTTCTTGAGGCGGTGGAAAAGGTCATTGCGGAAAAACAAAAAGCTGCTGCAGCAACAAGAGATGCCCGCATAGCTGCCCAGGCGGCTCAAAGGGCCCAGGAGCAGGCGGAGAAAATAAGGGCGGAGGCCGAAAGTTCTATTCTTGAAAGCCAGGCCGAGAAAGATAAGACAAAGGCTTACGCAGTCAAGCTTAAGGAAGATGCGCTGAAAGTCCTCGAAAAGGCCCAGGAAGCCCAGGAAAAAGCCAAACAGGCAGAGGAAAGGGCGCGAAAGGCAGAGGCAGAGCTGCTCAAACTCAAACAGCAGCAGCAAGGCAGCGGCGGGGAAAAGTAAGCACAGCAAGGCCGATAATACAGCCAGCCTTTTGGTTGGTTTTACAGATTACACGTGTATTTGTTATGTTCGGGAAAAGGATAACATCAGCACTTTACATAATACATTCAATTTTTAGCGGGATTTAGCCGATAAATGAAATGGTTGTGGTCTGAAATTACGGAGGAAAGAGCATATATGAAAACAAGAAGAATAATTTTCACGGTGTTTGCATATCTGCTGGTTGCGGGCTTAGTCGAACTTTCTACGGCAAGTGCTTCGTGTTCGAACGATGCCAGCGGCAATATCGAGGTCTCGAACGACGGTGCTCGTTTACGCGTTGAGTTCGAGGTGCGCGAGGCTGCAAACAGCGGCTCAGGGGGGGGATTTTTCCGTTACGGGTCGGCAGACCGCAGCACCAGTCTGGCGGCAGAGGTATTTTACGTAAAAGTGGACGACGAGTATGCGTGGTTTGCCGGCCGATGCGTGCAGGACAGCGGCGATCTTGCGGGCAGGTGGTTCTTTGCGGCGGTACACGACGGGGGCACACCCGGGTCGCTGGCGGACCATATCTGGTGGGACTGGCTGCCCGAAGGCCCCGGCGCGGAAAAGACAGCCAAAAGAAAAGTCGAGAATCTTGAAAGACCCGTCAGCAACAAACCTATCAAAACCGGTAACGTGGTAGTTAATCTTTGCGAATAATCGAGCCAGTCTGTATAATACGGGCAATGTACAGAATTGGTCAGAAAGCGGTTTTTTGCGGTGATACCGGTCATTTCAGGTGTTTGCACATCAATAGAGCTGTAGCCAAAAGGACTGTGACGCTTTTGGGGGCAGCGGCCGATAACGGTTTTAATACTGGTATGGACAAATTTTGTCATATTGGAGTGGAGGACCATTTATGGAAGAGCCTATAAACTCAAACCAGGAAAAGCGC
>DATKWV010000218.1:0-32886 GCA_035529405.1 Sedimentisphaerales bacterium
CAGGAGAAACCTCATCGCTACGCTGAGATTCAACCAGAAAACGGTTTGGCCGGAACAAGCAAAAATGCCCCCTGGCGGCGATCCCAATAAAATACTTACCGATGCAATGAACCCCGGCCTTGGTGTTCGCAAACTCCACCAACAGGGTATTACAGGTAAGGGTGTTAATGTTGCAATTATTGATCAGCCTATGTATTTGGACCATCCGGAATTTGTCGGCAAGATAGCCGCATACCACGACACGGGCTGTGGCTCGGAAAGCAGTATGCACGGCCCGGCGGTTGCCAGCCTGCTGGTGGGGACTAATTGTGGTACAGCCCCTGACGCGCGAATTTATTACGCTGCTGCGCCGTCATGGGAAAAAGACTCCGCCTATTATGCAAAGGCACTTAATTGGATTATTAAAAAAAATGGAGAACTGCCTGTTTCAAAAAAGATTCGTGTTGTGTCGGTTTCGGCGGCACCTTCCGGGCGAGGATCTCCTTTCGATAAAAACAACAAGACGTGGGATCTGGCCTGTGCCCGTGCCGAGGCGGCCGGCATCATGGTATTGGACTGTACCGCCGAACACGGTTTCATTGGCAAATGCTGGTATAACCCCAAAGTCCCCGAAAGTGTCAACCGGTGCAACCCCGGCGACCCTCAATATGAGTTCCACGCGTCAGACCATCTTCTGGTTCCCTCAGCCCCGCGGACAACGGCCGAGGAGTACGACAAAGGAGATTGCAGTTACCAGTACTGTGGTACGGGCGGGCTGAGCTGGTCAATTCCATACTGTGCAGGTGTGCTGGCAATGGGCTGGCAGATACGGCCGGACCTTGAGCATGAGAAAATGCGGGAACTGCTTTTCAAGTCGGCTTACACAAAAATAAACGGTGCAAAAATCATTGATCCAGAAAAGTTTATCAGCCTTGTCAAAAGCGCTTCACAAAATTGACTCCCAGGACAGGGCCGTGGGCCGTTATGGTGCAGGGCAGCACCTTAAAGCCGGCGAACTGTAATTCCTTTTTTGCGGCTACGCTGTGGCCGATGACCCAGCCTAACGCTGCGCCGAATACAACGTCACTTGCCCAGTGGTCGCCCTGGTCCATCATCCTGATGCCAACCAGAGATGCCAGCGCGTAAGCAGGCAGGCCCACCCTGGGGCCGTAAAACTCGTCAAGGACCGATGCCAAGGCAAAAGAACTCGAGGTGTGGCCGCTGGGCCAGGCCCTTGAGTTGTCGACAGGGGTATCGTTGTTTCTTATGGTTTTTAAGCTGAAAGTGGCCAGGGTAGTCAGTGAAAGGGCCCTGATGGTTGTCCAGGCACGGTCATGGTTAAGGGTGTCGTTGTTATCTATTGCTGCCAGGTACCAGGCTCCAACGGCGGCAAAATGAAAGCCGGGATGCCCGAAGGTTTTTAACGTTCGGTCGGTGAAATTGTGAAAGATTTCGTGCTTGTCGAAAGACTTTTGGATGTCTTTGTCGGCGCCCTGGTTCATAGCAATGGATGCCCCGCCGGCAAGCGACAAAATAAGCAGATTGTCCCGCTGAGATAAAACGTATTTTGAATCCTGGAGTAAATCGCCGGGCAGGTCGGCAACGTCAGCGGCAGCGGAATCAAGTAATTGGCGGTATTGCAAGCGGTTTGCGCAGCCTTGGGCACAGAGCAAAACCGCACAAAACAACAGCGGCCGCAGTTTTGTACGGCAATGTGTTCTCATTTACGAGGAACTTAAATCAATAATCAGTTGGTTCGGTTGCAGAGTAATTGGGCGATTCTTTTGTAATCTGTATATCGTGGGGATGGGATTCGCTTACGGCGGCAGTGCTTATGCGAACGAATTTGGCAGTAGTTCTAAGCTGTTCGATATTGATTGTGCCGCAGTAACCCATTCCCGCCCTCAGGCCGCCGACGAGCTGATAGACAAAATCGACGAGTGTGCCGCGATAAGGGACACGACCCTCGACGCCTTCGGGTACGAGCTTGTCTTTACTGGTTTTGTTGGGCTGGCCGTACCTGTCGGCCGAGCCCTGTACCATTGCACCCAATGAGCCCATGCCGCGGTATTCCTTGAACTGTCTTCCCCTGTAAATGACAAGCTGGCCGGGGCTTTCCTTCAAACCGGCAAAAAGCGAGCCGAGCATCACGGCTGAGGCGCCGGCGGCAATGGCCTTTGTTATATCGCCGGAGTGTCTTATGCCGCCGTCGGCGATAACGGGGATGTTGTGTTTGTCGGCGATTTGAGCACAGTTGATTATGGCCGATACCTGCGGCACACCGACGCCAGAGATGACCCTTGTAGTGCAGATGGCACCGGGGCCGATACCGACCTTAAGAGCATTAGCACCGGCGTCTATGAGGTCTTTAGCGGCTTCGGCGGTGGCGATGTTGCCGGCAATGACGTCGATGTTACGGTCGGCTTTTATTTTCCTGACGGTGTCGATAACATTTTGTGAGTGGCCGTGGGCGGTATCGACGACAATCACGTCAACCTCGGCATCTATCAAAGCGGCTATTCGCTGGTAATCGGCGACTCCCACGGCAGCGCCGACCCGCAGCCTTCCCCTGGCATCGCGAGCGGCGGTGGGGAATTGCTGGACACGGTCGATGTCCCGCATGGTAATAAGGCCGGCCAGCCGGCCGTCGGGATGGACCAAAAGCAGCTTTTCGACCTTGTGTTTCTGCAGTATTTCCTTTGCCTGCTCGAGGCTTGTTTGCGCGGGTCTGGTGACGAGGTTTTCCCTTGTCATAACAGTGCTGATTTTGACGTCGTAGTCCTTAAGGAACTTAAGGTCCCTTCGAGTCAGGATGCCGACGAGTTTTTTTCCTTCAACAATAGGTATGCCTGAGACATTCTGCTCGTTCATAAGCTGGCGGGCTTTTTTGACGGGTTCGTCGGGAGACAAGGTGACGGGGTCGAGTATGACGCCGTTTTCAGAGCGTTTAACCTTTGCGACTTCCCGCCTCTGGGCTTCAATGGTGAGGTTTTTGTGGATAATTCCGATACCGCCTTCCTGGGCAAGGGCAATTGCCAGAGCGGCTTCGGTTACGGTATCCATAGCGGCTGAGACCAGAGGTATGTTTATAGAGATATTGTTTGTAAGGCGGGTGGCGGTGTCAACCTGGCTGGGCAGGAAATTGCTCTTTGCGGGTATGAGCAGGACATCGTCGAAGGTGATGGCTTCGGCGACAATTCTGGTTTTATCCATTTTGTTCTCCGATAAAGGCTTAAAAAAACGGGCTGCAGTTTGTCACTTGTGCTGCAAACACGGTATTTGTACACAAGGTTTAAGCGGTACCATTAAAAGCCAGAGTATAGTATCGGCGGAAAAGTTCGTCAAACCTAATTTCAGGGGCTTTGGGGCGGGTAAAGAAGGAGAAAAGTTATATACAAAAAACGTTTGACAATACAGGCCGGCAGACCGATAATCAGCGTTTTTGTGAATGTGAGCTCAAAGCAATAAGCTTCGTAAGTACCTTCAGGCTTAAGAGGCCTTAATAATAAGTGCCGGGGGGCTTGTGTCCTGAAAGGACTTTTGAGGCCGTTATTCAGCGACCATTTGTACGAAGCGGTCCGGGTTGGTGTGAATTATATCCGGAGTTTGGCAGCGGTATTTTTTAACAAGCAGGGCAAAAAAACGCGCCAGCGGTACTTTAAGAAAGACTTCAAAACGGCTGCAAAATTTTTAGGCCGGGACGAAAAAATGAGTATAAAAAAAATCACAAAAAGTGCTTTTTCGGATTTTGTCGACAAGCTTATATCCACCGAAAAAGTCATCGGCGTACAGGCCAAAGGCGACAGATTCGCCTTCGAGCCGCTGTCGTCGGCAAAAGATTTGAGGCTGGATTACGACGTTACCTTACTGCCGCCCAAAAAGTTCTTTCAACCACCCGTCGAGGCGCTGCTGACTTACGAGATTCAAGAAGTTTATAAGTCTTGCTACGACGCAGAAAAGTTTATCCTTATCGGTGTGCATCCATACGATATGGTCGCCCTGAATCAGATGGAAAAGATTTTCGCCGGCGACAACGCAGACAACCATTATCTGCAAAGACGCAGAAACGCAACCATAGTGGCCTGCGATGTGGTGACAGCCTCAAAGAACGTGTTCGCATCCTGTATGGGAACCGCGACAGTAAAGGAGGGTTTCGACGTACTTTTAACCGATACAGGACAGTTCTACGTGGCTGAAGCGGCCACGGAAAAAGGCCAAACCCTTCTTGACAAGGCCGTCGAAGCTGTTGATGCCGGCGCTGAAGATTTGAATAAGCGGCAACAGGTATGGCAGGACAATGAGAAAAGACTTAACAAACATCAGCTCAAGTGCAGACCCTCAGACCTGCCCGGACTTCTCGAAAAGGCTTACGAGCACCCTGTGTTCGAAGAAAAGGCCAAAAGCTGCTTTTCATGCGGTTCGTGTACGCAGGTATGCCCGACCTGCTACTGTTTCGATGTGCAGGACGAAATTGACTGGAACCTGAAGACCGGTAAACGAACAAGACGCTGGGACGGCTGTATGCTGGACGGCTTTACCAAAGTAGCGGGCGGCCACGAGTTCAGGCAGGACCGGGCGGACCGTTTTCGTCACCGCATATATAGAAAAGGCAAGTATGTACCAGCCAAAATCGACGGCCAAATCGCATGCGTGGGCTGTGGAAGATGTGTAGATGCCTGCCTGGTCGATATCGCAAATCCGGTAAATGTCTACAACAGGCTTATCGAAGACATCGGTATAAAATGAATATCAGATTCTAAGGAGTACAGCTAATGTCTCGATGCTGTGCACAGGAAAAAGACATATATCTTCCGCAGTTGGCTACGGTGCAGGAGGCCAAAATGCTTAACAGCACGGAGGTTTATCTGCGGGTTCGAATGGATGCAGAGCCGCTTGAGTACCACAGCGGTCAATTTGTCGAAGTTTCAATAGCAGGGCTGGGCGAGGCCCCGATTTCCATTTCTTCGTCTCCCACGTTAAAGGACGGTTTTGAACTTATAGTCCGCAACGTCGGCAACGTTACAAGGGCCATTCACAAGCTTAATGTCGGGGATAAGCTGGGTATTCGCGGGCCGTACGGGGAAGGCTGTTACCCTGTCGAGCAGGTAAAGGGACAGGACCTGGTTTTTATTTGCGGCGGCATTGGCCTGGTACCGCAGCGGTCTTTTATCAATTACGTACTGGACAATCGCGGCGATTATGGTGATTTAACCGTGCTGCTGGGCACCAAGGACTACCAACAGCGGCTGATGCAGGACGAACTGGCCGGCTGGAAGCAAAGACAGGATATGTGCTTTCTTGAAACCATAGACCAGCCGCACAACCGCTGGGACGGCAGGGTGGGCGTTGTAACAACCCTGATTACGGATATAGCCTCAAAACTTGCACGCTGCCAGGTCTTTGTGTGCGGTCCGCCGATAATGTACAAATTCGTTCTTTTCGCCCTGGCTGAGTACAACGTGCCGCATGAGAACATCTGGCTGAACTTAGAGCGAAAAATGAAGTGCGGTGTGGGCAAGTGCGGGCACTGCCAGATAAACAATTTTTACGTGTGTATGGACGGGCCGGTATTTCAATATTCTCAACTGAAAAATGTGCCGGAGGCGATATAAATGGGTAAACCCAGGGTGGCTATTTTTGATTTCGCCTGCTGCGAGGGCTGCCAGCTTCAGATTGTAAACCTGGAAGAGCAGCTCCTGGATTTGGTTGGGGCAGTTGAGGTCGTCGAATGGCGTGAAGCCATCAGCAACCAGAGCCAGGAATACGATATAGCTATTGTGGAAGGTTCCATCACCAGGGTCGAAGACGAAGAGCGCCTGCAGAAAATCAGAAGTACCGCCAAGATTCTTATAGCACTGGGTGCATGTGCAACAATCGGGGGAATCAACAAGCTTAAAAACAGGTTCGACACCGAGGACGTGAAAAAAATTGTTTACGGCAAAGACGCAGGTATGCCGCACCTGGATACGGCCCCAACCAGGGCCGTCGATGAGGTAGTTAAGGTAGATTACAAGGTTCACGGCTGTCCCATTGACAGGGATGAATTTACCAGCGTGGTGCGGTGTCTGCTGATGGGTAAAAGGCCGGATATTCCGGAGTATCCGGTATGCGTCGAGTGCAAGGCAAAGGGCAATGCCTGTTTGTGGGATTACGGGCAGGTGTGCCTTGGACCTGTTACAAGGGCAGGATGCGGGGCAAGATGTCCCTCGAGCGGTTTCAGATGCTTCGGGTGCCGAGGTTACAGCGAAAATCCGAACGTGGATGCAGCCAGAGAAGTGATGGAAAAATACGGCCTGAAGGTCGAAGAGTTGAAACGCAAAATGCTGCTTTTCGGAACAGGGGCAGAATCGAGCAAATTGCCAAACAACAGGACAAGTAAATAAAGGTCGGCTAATGAGCAACAGTATAAACATTAACGTAAAACATATAACGCGCGTTGAGGGACACGGCAATATAGTTGTAAACGCCAACAACGGTAAAATTGAAAAGGTGCAGTGGCAGGTGCCGGAAGCGCCGAGGTTCTTTGAGGCGATGGTCCGCGGGCACAGCTACGAAGATATCCAGATTATAGTAAGCAGGATATGCGGTATATGCTCGATTTCACACTCCCTGGCGGCAATCAAGGCGGTTGAAAAAGCAATGGGTATAGAGGTTTCCGAACAGACGGATATTATCCGCAGACTAATGCACTACTCTGAGCAGCTTCAAAGCCACATCCTGCATATCGGGTATCTGGCGGCGCCGGACTTTTTCGACGTGCCGTCTGTGGTTCCGCTTGTCGGCACGCATGGCCAGCTTGTCAGGACCATTATCAAAATTCACCGCATAGCCAACCACTGGTCGGACCTTACAGGCGGCAGGACCACTCACCCTGTTACCATAATACCCGGCGGCTTTACCGTGATACCGGCCGAAAAGCAGTTTCGCCAATTGCAGCAGACACTGAAGGACACGCTGGCCGACATAAAAACAATTTCTGATGCGGTGGCCCAACTTGCAGAAGGTATTCCCAGTTTCGAGCGCCAGACAGAATATGTATCACTGCAACAAAACCAGCCGCCCGAATATACTTTCTACCACGGCGATATAATCTCTACCGACAGCAACGGCAAAACCGTAACCCTGGACAAATGGCAGCAGGTAGCCAACGAGTATTTGAATGAACAATCCACCGCAAAATGGACGAAGTGGCACCGTGACGCCTACGCAGTCGGGGCCCTTGCCAGGTTCAATAACAATGCCGAGCTTCTGGGACCGCAAGCCAGAGAGACCGCCAGGAGTTTTGGTCTTGCGAAAGGCTGCTGCAATCCCTATTTCAATACGGTTGCGCAAATGGTCGAATGTGTCCAGGTTGTAACGGCATCGATTGCCTTAATTGAGCAGCTTCTGACAAAGGGCACAAAACAGGAACAAATTAAAACCTGTCCCAGGGCGGGCAAAGGCGTCGGCTGTGTCGAGGCGCCCCGCGGTATATTGTTCCACGAATACGAGTTTGACCGCAACGGCAGCTGTACGGCGGCCAACATATGCATCCCGACCAACCAGAACCACGCCAACATCCAAAGGGATTTTGAGAAACTCGTCGGCGAGATACTCGACCAGGGTCAGGATACTGTGCGCAAGAAACTGGAAATGCTGGTGCGGGCATACGACCCGTGCATTTCCTGCTCAACACACATGCTCGATGTGGAATTCGTCCAATAATTTTCGATAAGATGAAAAAAGAAGTTGTTGTTCTGGGGCTGGGCAACCGCCTGATGGCCGACGAAGGCATCGGCAGTTGGGTTGTGGAGCGATTAAAGACCCTCAGCGATAAATACCCGCAGGCTGAGTTTATCGACGCAGGCACCGGGGGGATGGCTGTTTTGCACCATATAAGCGGGCGGCGAAAAGCCGTCATCATCGACTGCGCAAGGATGCGAACACAGCCAGGCACCATAAAAAAATTCACACCCGCAGATGTCAAAAGCGTAAAGAAACTGGCCCCCTGCTGCCTGCACGAGGTCGATGTGTTGAGAATAATAGATTTGTGCGAACAGCTCGGGCAGTGTCCTGAAGAAATTGTTATCTTCGGCATCGAGCCTGCAGGCACTGTGCCTGGCCTGAAATCAAGCGACATACTGAATTCAAGGATGAACGACTACGTCGCGGCGGTTGTTGGAGAGCTTGGCGTGTAGCTTAAGCCCTTCCGATTGATTTCATGTATCTTTTGGACTTGCGAAGCCGCATTCTGGAAGCTTTTCTTTTTACCGCATCGTGGGGACGTCCGAGCTCTTTGGCCACCACAACAGTTGGTGTGTTCGGAAAAAGCCTGGCCAGAAGACCGGTTTCTGTCTTTGTCCACATGCCTTTGATAAGTTTCTTTCCGGCCTTTTTCTTTTTTCCTGCTTTCTTCTTTGCCATCTTGTTCTCCCTTTCACTGAATAGCAGTAAAATTTGTCCCTCCGGACTCAATAACAAGTACCACAAGAACAATTTACGGTCGGCGTTACACGGTGTCAAGCTTTTTTGGTAAAATTATAAAAGAAAATCTTATTTATGAGTTTAGGGTACAATGGTACCTGTGGGCCAGGGCTGGACGCCAGGGTACTTTACATTTGACTGTTTTTGACTATATTGGGAAGGTCATGGCGGAAGCTGCGGACAATTCGGTGGGCATTGTAAAGACCGAAACGGTCCGGCTCGTTGAAGGCCACGGCGGCCTTGAGCTGGAATGCGGCAAGAGTCTGGATGTTGTTGACGTGGCCTATGAGACCTACGGCCGGCTCGACCGGGACGGTGATAACGCGGTCCTGATTTGTCACGCCCTCAGCGGTAACGCCCACGCCGCCGGTTACAACAGTGCCGGCGACACCAAGCCCGGCTGGTGGGACGCGCAGGTCGGGCCGGGCAAGCCAATCGATACAAACAGGTATTTTGTTATCTGCTCGAATATTCTCGGCGGCTGCAGCGGCACTACAGGGCCATCCTCAATCAACCCGGCCACGCAAAGGCCGTACGGCCTGGATTTCCCGATTATAACGATAGCCGACATGGTCAAAGTCCAGAAGCTGCTGGTGGACCGGCTGGGCGTAAAAAAGCTTCTGGCCGTAGTCGGCGGCTCAATGGGGGGTATGCAGGTACTGCAGTGGGCGGTTCAGTACCCGGACATTGTCAGGGCCGCTATACCAATCGCCACAACCACCCGTCTGGGAGCACAGTCCCTTGCCTTTGACGCCGTAGGCAGAAACGCCATACTGGCAGATGCCGATTTCAATAACGGCCAATACAAAAATGACAAAGGCCCCGACAGAGGTCTAGCCATAGCGCGGATGATAGGCCACATAACCTACCTGTCGGAACAGGGTATGCACGAGAAGTTCGGCAGGGAACTCAAGGCCGCCCAGGACTATCGTTACCAGTTCAATTCCGAATTCGCAGTGGAGACATACCTCGATTACCAGGGCCAGAGCTTCGTGGAAAGGTTCGACGCCAACAGCTACCTGTACATAACAAAGGCAATGGATTACTTTGACCTCGAGAAGAAGTACGGGTCCCTGGCGAAGGCCTTCGCCAATACCAGCTGCAGGTTTCTGGTAATGAGCTTTACAAGCGACTGGCTGTTTACGCCCGAGCAGTCCAAGGCCGTCGTCAATGCGCTTGTGGCCAACCGCAGGGACGTCAGCTACTGTAACATCCGGTCACCGTACGGCCACGATGCCTTCCTTTTGGAGCCGGAAACGCTGGGCTTGTTTATTTCCAGCTTTTTACAAGCGACTCATAAGGGCGGGGCTGTAAAGTATGAACCCGTTACCGCACGCAAGGTTGAGAAGATACGCAGCTTCGAGCAGGCGAAACGCGCGCGTATGGACTATGAGCTTATCGAGCAATTGATAGAGCCCAACAGTACCGTCCTTGACATCGGCTGCGGCGACGGGGAGTTGCTGGCGCTGCTGGCGGCCGACAAAAATATCACCGGCGAGGGGATTGAGCTTGTGCAGGACCTGGTACTAAGCTGTGTGGCCCGGGGTCTGTCGGTGATTCAGCACGACGTCGAGCAAGGCCTGGAAAATTACGCTGACAAAAGCTTCGATTACGTGATACTTTCACAAACCGTCCAGACAATCAGAAATCCGAAAAAAGTCCTCGGTGACCTGCTTAGAATCGGCGGCAAAGTAATCGTAAGCTTTCCCAACTTCGCCCACTGGCGCTGCAGGGTGCAGCTATTGCTGCGAGGCCAAGCGCCTGTAACCGGACATCTGCCATTTAGCTGGTATGATTCACCGAATATACACTTTTTGTCGTTGAAGGATTTTGAAGCTCTCTGCAGCAGTCTCGGCGCGAAAATAGAAAGGAAAATACCATTGGCCAAATCACGGCGCAGGGCTGTAAAATCAGCACCGAATTTGTTCGCCGAGCAGGTCATATACGTTACCAGCCAAAATCAATAGACAATTGCGGAATTATCGCTACCAGAACCGATAGGCCGTCAAAAAATAAAAGATTTATGTTGATTTCATATCAAAAGTAACGTGGTATTGGCAAAAGCCGTTGGGTATGGGTAAAAGAGGGTATGTACCGTGAACATCGACCAGATGTTAAAACACGCCAGGAAACATTGTTTCTTCATCGGGCTAAACGACAGCGGCGCCGAATTGTGCCAGGCCAATACCGTATACGGCATCGCCGTTGTCCTGCTTTTATCCACAGGCGTTACCGCTGCGCTCGGCCAACTGCTGATGACGCAGGGCTACAATTACGTCTCGGTCACCAACCGGCTCTCTGCTGGGCATGCTTACGCCTGTACTTAATTATGTGATTGGTGTAATGATTTTTCATGAGCTTATTTCGATACGTTCTGTAATCGGCTCTGTTGTCATTATTGCATCCTGTGTGGTTGTACTGCTGGCCAACGATAAATCGTAGCCTTTCAGCCTTGACCGGCAGGAAAGAGGATTATATATATTGTGGTTCGGGATTATGAATTGGAATTGGAGAAACCTGCATTATGCGTAATCCCACTTTCATTTGTGTGCTGTTCCTGGCACTATCAACCGCCGCCCGTGCAGAGACAGTTAAATTAGAAAACCGCCGGCTGACGGTCGAAGTTAATGATACCACCGGCCGATGGGTCCTGCTGGACAAACGCTCAGCAGCCAAATGGCCTTCGGCGGGAACAGCCGCTGCGGGAACCGCTGCGTGGTTAGAGCCGAACTTTGTAAAAACCGAGATGGCCGACAAAAACACGCTGCGCCTGTATCAGCAAAACGGCACAACCGTGGTTTTTGCCCTCATCGAAGATGCCCTCGAAATCCGCTATCAAACCAAAGACGACAGTCCTGTTCGTGTGCTCGATGATGCGCTGGCGATTACCGATATTGAGGACGGCTATGTTATCGTGCCGTGCCGCGAGGGGCTGCTGATTCCAGCAGACGGCGGAAAGGCATTCAAGCAGGTCTTCGGCACATCCGATTACGAAGGTTGCCACATGAATATGCTCGGGCTTGTCAAGGGCGGCTCGGCGCTAATCGTCACCTGGGATAACGCGTATGTTTTTCCAGAAGTGGAAAGCACCATACACACTGATAAACCATACCGCCAAAAGCTTACCGCTGCACTGGAACTGCGGCGCACGGCCAGGTCGCTGCGCCTGTTTCCGCTTGGTAAAGGCGATTATAATACCATAGCTGCCGCCTACAGACGCTATGCCGAAAAGCGCGGTTTGGCGGTGACATTGCGGCAGAAAATCCGCCGTAACCCGCATGTCGAGCTGATGGTCGGTGCCGCCAATGCCAAGCTCTGGACCTGCCTTGCGCGCCGTATGAACGAGGACAGCACTGAAGAGGAGTCGGTCAAAGTTCACTGGACGTTCGACGAAGCCGCCCAAATCGCCCAGCACCTCCGCGAAGATTTGGGAATCGAACGGTGCCTGTTTATCATAGGCGGCTGGACCCAAGGCGGCTATGACTGCCGCCATCCCGACAACCTGCCTGCTAATCCTGAGTGTGGTGGTAACCGGGCTTTGGCTGATGCCGTCGAACGCATACAGGCATTGGGCTACGTCGTATCCCTGCACGATAATGTCCAGGACATGTATCGTGATGCCAAAAGCTGGGATGCTGGATTTATCGAAAAAAAACCTGATGGCTCACTTGTCCGGGGCGGCCGATGGCTGGGTGGACGGGCATATATGGTCTGTGCGCCCAGGCAGTTGGAACTGGCAAAACGGCCCCAAAACCTCCCTGCCACTTATGAGCTGTTCCGGCCCTGGAGCTATTTCATCGACACCACATACGCCGTCGGGCCTCGTGAATGTTACGACCCGAACCATCCCATCGACCGAAACGATGATATCGCCTGGAAAATTCGCTTAAGCGATTACACCCGGGAACTATTCGGCATTTTCGGCAGTGAGTGCGGCCGCGAATGGGCCCTGCCTCACAGCGACTTTTTTGAGGGACTTGTAGCTGTCCAAGGCCGTTATTATCACGGTCTCAAACCCCAGGAACTTGCAGCTACAGTCATTCCTTTCTTTGAGATGGTCTATCACGATTGCCAGATATGCTATGGCAAATACGGTTATCCCGCCGACGAGGCTGCGGAATATGTTGCACATCATGTTTTGTGTGCCCGCCCCCTGAACTATCACTCTTTCCCGCACCAGCTATACTGGAAATCATCGACCAGGCAAACAAAGGCTAAAGAGGCCGAACAGGATTCCGACAGGTCGTGCTATGCCCGCAGTGACGAAGGCTGGGCTGAAGGTATGCATCCGGCTGATGTTTTTATAAAGAACACGCATGAAGTGCTCGGACCTGTCCACCGTACAACTGCCCACACTGTCCTGACAAACCTGGAATTTCTAACCAGGGACCTTACCGTCCGAAAGGCCACCTACGGATATGGGCAGGATGCGACGAAAATCATCGTCAATTTCGGCCCCGCACAAGCCCGGGTCACGTCCGCTCTGGGAGGTGATGTTATCCTGCCGTCCTGGGGTTTCGTGGTCGAAGGGCCGCGATTTGCCGCTTTTTATGCCAGTCGCTGGAACGGGCAGGACTATGACAAACCGGCCTTATTCACGCTTGGGCCAACCGACAACCTCAATCTCAAAGAATCCCGGCGCATACGGGTTTTTCATGCCTTTGGCCCGACTGCCATTCGCTGGAACAACAAGCTGTTCGAAGTGCAACGCGAACAGATCATACAACCGTAATACCAGGCTCAAGTGCCGGAACATAACCCAAAAAAGATATACCCGTCTCGAGGCCCACCAAAACCCTTTTGAAAAAAAACAGGCAGTTTTCGTCACCCGGCTTACACATTTTTATGCAAATTCAGAAAAAAATTGCCCGAACATTGAAAGTGCGTTAACCTGTTGATTTGAGCATTGAATTGAGCTTCTTAAACATCCAAGAGTTCATTTATGCCCGACAAGCAAAAACAATTGGTTCAGCAGGTCTTTAAGCTGCTTGAAGCACGGGACAAAGCCGCCTTACAGAAACTGTTCAAAAAGCAGCGAACCAGCGACATCGCCGAAGTCGTTGAGCTTGTCGACACCGAGGAAAAAAGGGTTATCTTCGACGTGCTGGACAAACCTGTCGCAGCCGAAATCCTCGAAAAGGTTGAAGAGGCCACACGCGCCGAGCTTTTCGAGCTGCTGGCCGAGCACGAAATACACACCCTCATTTCCGAGCTTGACCTTGATGACGCCGCCGACCTGCTGGCCGAGCTGCCCGAAGAAATAAGACGAAAAGTCCTCAAAAGCATCGCCCCGCCGGATTCCGAAGAAATCAAAGAGCTGATGAGCTACTCCGAAGACTCCGCGGGCGGCATTATGGACCCTGTTCTCATAAGCGTGCCGGCTGGCGCCACCGTAACCGAGGTCGTCAATAAAATCCGTGCCGCTGAAATAGAGGAGGACTTCTACAGTGTGTACGTTGTGGACGACACGGGCAAATTCCTCGGAGATGTGCGTATCAGGCTGCTGCTGACCTCGCCGGAAAACACAAGGCTCAACGACCTTATAGACCCCAACACTATTTACGTCAACGTTGAGGACGACCAGGAGAAGGTCCGAAACATTTTCAGCAAAAACGACCTGATTGTGGTACCCGTTCTTGACGAAAACCACAACCTTATAGGTCGAATCACCGCAGACCGTGTCATTGAAGTGGCAGAGGAAGAAGCTGTCGAAGACCTTTTCGCAATGGCCGGTACCAACCCGGATGAGCTCGAAAGCTTTTCGGCTTTTCGCGCAGCACGCATCAGAATGACATGGCTGTTACCCTGCCTTATAGGCACCGCGATTACAGCCGTGGTCCTGACATTTTTTAATAAAAAATTCACGCTGCAAAACCTGCCCTTGATTTACACTGGCGCGATTGCTTTTGTGCCTATGATTGCCGCCATAAGCGGCAACGCCGGGCTTCAGACTTCCGCTATAGTTGTCTCGGGACTGGCAACCGGACACTTAGCTGCGCTTAAACTGAGCCAGGTTGTCAGCAGGGAAGTTCGCATAGCAGTTCTTGTTGCTCTAAGCTGCGCCGTAACAGGAGGCAGCACCTGCGCAATTTTACTTAAAATGCACACTTCCGACGCCGCTATTGAAGCTGCAAGACTGGTCTTTGCGGTTGGTTCGGCCATGTTCGCTGCCATAATGGTCGCCACCACGCTGGGCTTATTCCTGCCTTTTCTTTTCCGCAGAATCGGTATTGACCCGGCAATAAGCTCGGGCCCGCTGGTGACAACCGCCAACGATTCCATAAGCGTTGCCATTTATATGACCTTGACACTGTTTCTGGCAAGCTGATGACAAAATGTTGACAATTTCCTTTGGAATCATTAAAATGGGTGAAAAGTCCGTCTTTTTGCAGAACGCCAATATCCCTTGGCCGCACGCGGCGGTAAGTCAACGGTATCAGGAGCGGTTTTTGTTATAAGCGTTAAACTCGATTCCAGCGGCATTTATGAGTGACCAGGCAGGTGAACATTCAGATTCGGTCCAGGAGCCCCAGTTGCACAAGTTCTTCCGGGCTGCTGCGAAAACACACGCAAGCGACCTGCACCTTAAGGTCGGCCAGCCCCCGAAACTGCGTATTCAGGGCCAATTGAAGAACACCACCGGCGAACCGCTGACCAAAGAGAAAATCGAAGAGATGGTCTTCGAGATACTCACCGCCCAGCAGAAGGAGACTTTTCTTAAGGTCGGAACTTTCGACTTTGCGCATGAACTCAGCCATGATGAAAGATTCAGGATAAACATATTTCGCCAGAGAGGTCTAATAAGTTTCGCCGCCAGGCGCGTGGAAGCCAACATCCCGCCGTTCGAGACCCTGAATCTGCCGCCCGCTCTCGAAAAAATTTCCGAAAGCAGGCACGGTCTTGTCCTTGTGGTCGGGCCTACCGGCTGCGGCAAAACAACCACCATTGCGGCAATGATTGACTATATTAACCGTACCCGCTACTGCCACATAATAACCCTCGAAGACCCCATCGAGTACCTGTTCACCGACAAAAAAGCTATTGTCGCACAAAGGGAAATCGGCATTGACGTTCACGACTTCGATGAGGCTCTCAAGTATCTGATGCGACACGACCCTGATGTTGTATTCGTGGGTGAAATGCGCGACGCCTCAACCGTCGCCGCAGCGATGAGGGCTTCTGAAACCGGACACCTCGTACTGGGAACTATGCACTCTGCAAACGCCGCACAGGCCGTTCAAAGGCTTCTGGACCTGTTTGCCAAAGACGAAAGGGACCTCGTAAGACAGACCTTAAGCCTGACCCTTAAGGCAATCATCAGTCAGATTCTCATTCCGAGTATAAAGGAAGGTGTCGATAGAATACCGGCCGTCGAAATACTGATTAACAACCCCTCGGTAAAAAAACTGATTGCAGAAGGCCGCGAAACCGAGCTGCCCGATGTTATCAAAAGCAACAAACAGGATGGTATGCAGGACTTTACGGATAATCTCTGTGAACTTATTAAAAACGGCTCCGTAGAACCAAAGGAAGCCTACAAATACGCCCCCAACGTCGACGAACTGAAAATGGCTCTCAAGGGAATCAGGTCCTCAACGAGAGGAATTTTATGAATTTGGCAATTATGTACAGATGGTTTTGAATGTTGTTATAAATTGCCTGTGACAGGCATTTTTTTGCCGTTTGAACTTTGTTGTTTCTTACGTGGAGTATTCTATGCTGGATGTGTTTTTGGCAGATGTTACCTACGGCGGGTACATATCGATAATCGCCCTTGTGATATTTACGGTCTGTTTTTTCCTTTGGCTGCTGCTGCTCAACTGGGTATATAAAGACGCCCAGACAGTCGGAACCGACAAGGTCTTCTGGACCGGTATTCTGCTTGGGGCGGCGGTGACGGCAATTATAATCTGGCTTATAGTACCTTTCTTTCTTATCGGCATACTGTTCTATGTTGCTGCCGTAGCCGCCGCGGCCCTGGCCTACGTCAAGCACCGAAATACGAGGGTAATGGATTTTGACCGCGTTCTTTCACCGCAACACTTGAAAAACCTGTTCGTTAATAAAGCCAAGAAGCTCGACCAGCTCAGTGATTTTATGTTCATAACCGCCAACAATAATGAGGTTCCAATCCCCGAGCCGCAAACATCCGAATTCTTCGGCTACAAGACCGCTTACGATATCGTCACCGATGCTGTCCGGCGAAGAGTCAGCAATATTGCCTTTTCACCGACTAATGAAGATTATAACGTTACCTACACTGTGGACGGTGCTGCCGTTAAGCGTCCCGCAATACCGCGCAGCCAGATGGAATTTCTCATTTACTTTATAAAAAACGTCGCCGCTCTTGACCTGAAGGAAAAACGCAAGCCGCAGAAAGGAAAATTTACAACTCGAAAAAACAAGGTAAATACCGACTGGGAAGTAAGCACAGCCGGCTCAACCGCCGGCGAGCACATCCAGCTAAAACAGATAACAAAACACGACATAGCGAGGCTGCCCGACATCGGCCTGCCCGCCGAAGCCTATGAGCAGCTGAATAAAATCCGTGATGCCCGACAGGGTCTTTTCATCGTTGCCGGAACTGAAAAAAGCGGCGTTACCACTACTTTCTACTCGCTTATCAGAAATCACGATGCCTTCATTAACAGCGTAAACACGGTCGAAAAACAGCCCACTCTCGAGCTGCCGAATGTAACGCAGAATGTCTTTAAGCTCAGCGATACCGGCACAAGCACTTATGCCAAGAAAGTCCAGACCGTAATAAGAATGGACCCGGATGTTGTCGGCATCGCCGACTGCATGGACGCCGAAACAGCAAAAATAGCCGCCGATGCCGCCAGGGACGGAAAAATCATCTACATTACCGTTGAAGCCGAAAATGTAATACAATCGCTTGGAAAGTGGATTAAACTTGTCGGCAGCAATGAACTTGTTGCTGAAACTCTGCTGGGAATCAGTAACCAGCGCCTCTTGAGAAAGCTCTGCGACCAGTGTAAACAGCCCTACGAGCCGAATAAGGATATCCTCCATAAGTTCAATATCTCTGCTGAAAAAGCAAAGGTCCTCTACCGCGCCGGCAAGGTAATATACGACAAACGCGGCAGGGCCTCAACATGCCAGGCCTGTCAGGGTACCGGCTTTGTGGGCAGAATGGCCATATTCGAAATCATCATCATCGACCCGGAGTTGCGGCAGGTTATAGAGCGCTCGAGTTCCTTGTCGGACATGGCAACACAGTTCAGACGCGCAAAAATGCTTTATCTGCAGGAACAGGCGCTGAAAAAAGTTATCGCAGGCACTACATCCGTAAACGAGATGGTCAGGGTCCTGGCCAAATCCAAAGACCAGAAGGACAAGGACCGCCGTAAAAAAAGTTCTTGACCGGCATCCGGGATTTGTTTTTTTAGCTCATAATACGTGAGCATCGGAGAAGTTGTAATGGCAAGTATGATAGTGATATTAATCGTCCTGGCCTGTGCCGCTTATCAGTATTTGAAAGGCACGTTTGTCAAGGCATTCGCGATGTTAATAATAATCATCTGTGCCAATACCGTTGCGTTTGCTTATTTTGAGACTGTGGCAAATATCCTCATTGCCCGCGACACTATCGTGCTGTGGGCGCACTGTTTATCATTTACGGTGCTGTTTGTTTTGACCGTGGTCATTCTCGAGACAGCTGCCGCCCAGTTATGCAGGCAGAAAATCGATTTGGGGCGTCTGGCCGAAGGTGCGGGCCGAGTCATATGCGGCTTGTTGTCCGGTCTTATGCTTGCCGGAGCACTGCTTACGTGCCTGGCGATGGCGCCCTTGCCGGACAAATTCCCATACCAGCGATTTGAGCAGACACCACCGAACCCTCAAAGCCCCCGAAAGTCTTTCCTTAATGCCGACGGTTTTACAACCGGTTTGTTCGGCATTTTAAGCAGCGGCAGCTTCGGCGGAAAGACCTCTTTTGCCGCTGTGCATCCCAGTTTTCTCAACGAGGTCTTTCTCAGTCGCCAAAATGCCATTCAGAATATACCCGTTTTTACGGAAAAAGATGCACTCGACGTGCCTAAGAAAAACGCTGTCTGGCCCGCGGCGTCCAACTTAAAGGATACAGGCGGCAAACCGGTTTCCCCCAGAAGTGCACATACACTTACTATAGTAAGACTTGGATTTGAGAGAAAAGCCGTAAAGCAGGCCGGAAAATTCACCCTCTCCCAATTGACCCTGGGCTGCAAGCAGCAGGAACACGCAAAAAAACCGCTCGAAGGAAAAGCATACAGCGCTTATCCCATAGGTTATCTCAGAACTGCCAATTCGCTCGAAAGAAAACAGTTGAATGACGTTATAGAAATAGGACCAGCCGATTTCGACGACAAGGTAAAATGGCTTGACTTTGTGTTTGATGTGCCGAACGGCTTTGTGCCGGTGCTGGCAAAGTTCAAGCAGAATAATATCGTACAGTTACCCGCACCTGTCGGCGCCGACCAGGCACCCGAAACTGCCGCCTTCATTCCTTCAGCCGCGTGCGCAAGGGATAGTGCCCAGGTCAAAAGCCAGCCCTCGGCAAGGATTTATGGTGTAGAGCTGGCCTGCGATGCCAAATTTCTTGCCGGTTCAAGCCTGCAAATCAGCGACCCGAACCAGTGGCTGACAGCTCAGAGCCCCGACAGTATTGCCCCTGCCCGGTTCCAGGATGGCAAAATCAGTTATGTCAGGGCACAGTTGAAAACAGGGGTCCCGGAAACAAAACAAGACAAAACTGGTTCCGAAACACCAAAAAAACCAAAATACAGCCCCAGGACCGCTCCCAAAAAAACCCTCAAAGGTCTGGCAAGCTTCCTGGAACCCAGGCCCGGCTATAAACTGCTTTCCCTCAAGTGCAACAAGCCCGCCGCCGGCTCGGCAATAAGCGCCGGCCAGCTTCCTGCTCTGCAGGAGCTTTCCGGCACCGTGCACCACCCTGTTGGAATTGTCGCTGGCGCAACGGCAGGCGATGAAACAGTTTATGAAGTGGATTACTGCTGTCTTGACACAAGCCAAATCAACGGCGGTTTGGTAATCGCTGACGACGGCTCTGTGGCGCAGCCGTTTCCTCCAGGTGTGTGGTTGACGCAGCAGGGGCGGAATATTTCTGAATTCTACGTGCTGTATTTAATAAAGACCGGCAAAAAGTCACTGATTGTCTCTGTGCACTCGACCCAGCCCCCAATGTCTGCCCAATTTGAAAAGTACGAGGCCTTTCTGGTCGAATAATCCCCCTGCCATTATTAACGGCAAAAGTTGAGGCCGTAAATTGCCGAGGGCCTGTTCAGCAGCAGGCCGTAAGTTTCTCTAAATCCAGGTCCATCAGGTTTTCAAGGTACTCATTCAAATCTTCTTCGGAAAACCCGGCTAAAAATTCGGGCCTGGCACTTTTGTTAATGGCGCAAATGTAGTCTATTAACTCCCTTTTACTCATAAGGCTTGTGTCCCTTAAAAGCCGCAAATGTCATCCGTAACGTAGGCCAATATCGACACCGAACGTAGTTTTTCTTTAGCCTTGCCCTATATCCTGAAACCAAAGCCCTATAACCAAAAACACTACATAACCGACCCTTCACAGACGACAATACAACATATAGCACAGTCGCCGACATCCCTGTGCCAACATACTTCAATGTCCAATAAAACCACGGACAATACTTCACAAAACCGAAGAAAAAAAATTTAATAACTTTGAAATTTTTCTGTTCTTTGCCTCCAGCAGCGTTGCGATTGTCCGTCGATGGAAAGCTTTGGGTTGAGGTGATTATGACCGCTGCCGACAGCGATTAAGTGTTTACGCCACCAGTTCCATAGGCTGTCCGGCTTTGATTCGCGAAAAATTCCCTTTGATTTACCGCCGTATTGCTGTATGATGCCTTGTTTTAGGGCTATGTGGTTTTTAACAGATGTTTTTGGGAGATTAAAAAGTGGCCGGAACTAACGATATCCGCAATATAATCCTTCTGGGACACGGTTCCAGCGGCAAAACCTCGCTGGCTGAGGCCTTTCTGCACATTACCGGCGCAACAAACCGGCTCGGCAGCGTCGATGACAAAACCAGCACCTGCGACTATTACGAGGAAGAAAAATTACACCAGCACTCTATCCAGTCTGCGGTGGCGCATACGACATACGATGGGAAACTGATTAATATCATCGATACCCCGGGTTACCCTGATTTTCTCGCAGCGGTAATAACTGCCATCCCCGCCGCGGAAACCGCTATACTGGTAATCGGTGCCTCAGCAGGAATCGAAACAAACACCAGAAAGCTGTTCCACCTGGCCAAAGACACCGACATGCCCTGCATAATTGTCGTTAACAAAATGGATGTTGAAAACATTGACATGCCCGAGCTTATAAACAATATCCGCGAAAGTTTCGGCCCCCAGTGCCGCTGCGCCAATTTACCCGGTGCCGACAGAAGCTCGGTAGTAGATTGTGTCGGTAATGAAACCGGCGATTCACCCGTTGCCAACGTTGCCGCCACCCACACGGATTTGATTGAAACTATCATCGAAGCGGACGACAGCCTGATGGAAAAATATCTCGGCGGTGAGCAGATTTCCGCCGACCAGGTCGCTGCCGTGTGTGTACAGGCCTTGAAATCCAGGATTCTTATACCCATAGTTTTCACCGATGCACGCAGGGAAATCGGCATAACCGAACTGCTGGACATTATCACCCGATACACGCCCTCACCTGTTAATGCAAGGCCCGTTGAGCTTAAAGACGGCGACCGTTCGGTAAAACTTGTCCCCGACCCCGCCGGTCCTCTTGCCGGCCTGGTCTTCCGTATCGGTTTCGACCCTCGGTCCAATATGAAGTATTCCACTATCCGCATCTTCAGTGGAACTCTGAAATCGGACACTAATTTTCTCCTCGCCGATACCAGAAAAGGCATTCGCCCCGGCCACATACTCAAATCACAAGGCGCCGAAAACAACGAAATGCAAAGCGGCTGTGCCGGTGACATTATCACCCTGGCCAAGATTGAGGAACTTAAAATCGGCGACCTTATCCACGATGGCAGGCTCAAAGGCACTTTTAATATTCCTGCGGTGCCCCTGCCGATGTTTTCTCTGGCACTTGAGCCGGCCGCAAGGGGCGACGAACAGAAAATCAGCACCGCTTTGGACAAACTATGTGAAGAAGACCCGTGCTTTACTTTCAAACACGACATCCAGACAAAACAGCTGGTTATCAGCGGCCTGGGTGACCTGCACCTGCGGGTAATGCTCGAAAAAATGGAAAAACGCTTCAAGCTGACCGTAAATACAAGCCAGCCCAAGATTCCTTACCGCGAAACCATCACTGTAAAGGCTGAGGGCCATTACCGCCACAAAAAGCAGACCGGCGGCGCAGGACAGTTTGGCGAAGTCTATCTGCGGGTCGAGCCTGCTGAACGCAATTCCGAACCATCCCTGAAGTACAGCTGGGACATATTCGGCGGTTCCGTTCCGGGCCAGTTCGAGCCTGCTGTCCTGAAGGGCATTAACGATGTTATGCTCAACGGCATCGTAGCCGGCTTTCCCCTGCAGGACATCGCGGTTTCCGTTTATGACGGAAAGCACCACCCCGTCGATTCCAAGGAAGTAGCGTTTCGCTCAGCCGGCAAGGGTGCCTTTATCGACGCCCTTGAAAAGGCAAAACCGGTCCTGCTGGAGCCTATCGTCAACATGGAAATAACCGTACCTACCGAAAATATGGGTGATATTGCAGGTGACATGGCAGCAAGGCGAGGCCGTGTCCTTGGTCAGGAAATGCTGGCCGGCAATATGATAGTCGTCAAGACCCAGGTGCCGCTGGCTGAACTTACACAGTACAGCAGCCAATTGAAAAGCGTCACCGGCGGCCGCGGCAGTTTTTCCATGACGTTAAGTCATTATGAAATAGTGCCCCCTAATGTTCAGCAGCAGATTGTCGCCGCTTACGCAAAACAAAAAGCCGCCGATTAACGTCCCCTTGCAGTTTTAATTTTGAATTGCGATTCCACGATATTTTACCCCTGTCCTGAAACATCAGCATCTCGGCTTGAATCAAGTAAAAGTTTGACTGCACCGGCAAATATCCGTAATAATACCGTTGCGGTGCCTTATGGAACATAATGTTGCCAAAGCTGTTAATCACAAAAGGAGAAATTCAAAAATGCTGGTCCCGACTATAATAATGGGTGCTCTTGCGGCCCTTCTTCTTGTTATAGGATACTGCAGACAGCAGGGCCAACACATCAGCGGCATTAAGTGGGCTGTCAATATGACGGTGGAAATCTTACCGCTGCTGATTTTTGCATTTATCGTAGCCGGTATGACCCGGTCGCTTCTGCCCCAGGACAGAATAGCAAAATGGATAGGGGCCGAATCCGGTATAAAGGGTATATTCATCGGCACTGTAGCCGGCGCTTTTGCACCCGGGGGGCCTTACATCAGCCTGCCTGTTGCCGCGGGGTTATTGCATTCCGGTGCCGGCGTTGGGACCATGGTGGCGTTTCTGACAGGCTGGTCGTTATGGGCTGTCAGCCGTTTGCCGATGGAGGTGGGAATTCTCGGCTGGAAATTCACACTCATTCGCCTGGCGAGCACGTTTTTCTTTCCTCCCATTGCCGGAATGATAGCTCATGTTTTTTTTACCAGCCCTAAATAATCAAACGCTGCTTTTCTGCCGCCTGTTGCGTTTAGTCCACACGCGCTTTC
Organism: Sedimentisphaerales bacterium; assembly: GCA_035529405.1. GTDB lineage: Bacteria > Planctomycetota > Phycisphaerae > Sedimentisphaerales > Anaerobacaceae > DATKWV01. The sequence continues at coordinate 23,151 of DATKWV010000218.1, forward strand.
TGATTGCCAATTACCGTTTAACCACTTTCTCTTATACCAGGCCCTGGGCGAGCATGGCATTGGCGACCTTGATAAAGCCGGCGATATTCGCTCCGGCTACGAAATCACCTGCGCAGCCGTATTCTTCAGCCGCCTGGCTTATGTTCTTATAGATATTTACCATGATGGTTTTAAGCTCCCGGTCGGTCTTCTCAAATGTCCAGCCCTGGCGCTGGCTGTTCTGGGCCATTTCCAGGCCTGAGACAGCGACACCACCGGCGTTTGCTGCCTTGCCGGGTATGAACAGAACCTTGTTGTGCTGGAATACGTCGATGGCCTCGGGTGTACAGGGCATGTTTGCGCCCTCGGCGACGGCAAGGCAGCCGTTTTTTACCAAAGTATCGGCAGCTGCTTCATCAAGCTCGTTCTGGGTGGCACACGGCAAAGCGATATCGCATTTGACCTGCCAGACACCATCGCAGCCTTCGGTATATTTGGCGTTTTTATGCTCAGAGATGTAATCTTTGATGCGTTTTCTGTCAATCAGCTTGAGCCGCTTGACGGTTTCGAGGTTCACGCCGTCACTGTCGTAGATGAAACCGTTCGAATCGGAACACGTTATTACCCTGCCGCCGAGCTGCCGGACTTTCTCAGCTGCGAAAATGGCGACGTTTCCTGAACCCGATATACCGACTGTAAGACCTTCAAGGCTTTTTCCGGCCGCCTGCAGCGCCTGCTGCATTATATAGACAAGTCCGTAGCCTGTGGCTTCGGTGCGGACCAGTGAGCCTCCCCATTCGAGGCCCTTACCGGTAAGAACGCCGGTGAACTCGTTGCGGATGCGCTTGTACTGGCCGAACATAAATCCGATTTCCCTGCCGCCGACGCCGATGTCACCGGCAGGCACGTCGGTATCAGGACCGATGTGACGGCAAAGCTCGGTCATGAAGCTTTGGCAGAACCGCATAACCTCGGAATCGGATTTACCCTTGGGGTCGAAGTCGGCGCCGCCTTTCCCGCCGCCCATCATCAGGCCGGTGAGCGAATTCTTGAATATCTGCTCAAAGCCGAGGAACTTGATTATGCCTGTGTAAACAGTGGGGTGAAACCGGATACCGCCTTTATAGGGCCCCAAAGCACTATTGAACTCGACCCGGAAACCACGGTTGACATGAACATTACCTTTGTCGTCCTGCCAGGGCACACGGAAAATTATCTGTCGTTCGGGTTCAACGATTCGCTCAAGGACTCCAGCCTGAATGTACTGCGGATTCCTCTCGACCACCGGCCCAAGGGAATCAAGGACTTCTTTTACTGCCTGGTGGAACTCGACTTCTCCGGGATTGCGAGCCAGGACCTGTTCGTAAAGGGCCTGAATTGAGGCGTTTTTAGCCATTTTTCAAATATCTCCGAAAAAAATCAAATTTTTGCTTCCTAAAACTATTCCTCTGCCTGATAATAAGCTATACTAATACAGCAGGCTGGAGAGCAACTATTAACAGGCTCAAAAAGGCCGCTTCTATTACATAATACTGTGCAAAAGCTGGAAATACAACAAATTAAAGATAATAGAGTTTATCAGGATAGCTAATAATGCATTTAGAAACACTTAAAGTGTTCTGCGATTTGGCGGAACTGCAGAGCTTTTCAAAGACGGCTGAGAAACACCACCTCAGCCAGTCAGCAGTCTCACAACAGCTTGCACAACTGGAGCTAATGCACAAGTGTGAGCTTGTGAATCGCAAAAAAAGGCCCATAGAACTTACAAGGGAAGGTCAGCTGCTTCACGAGGCGGCCAAGGACATACTTGAGAGGTACCTGCAATTGAGCAGCCAGTTAAACACCTTGAAGTCCTCAACAGACAGCAGGATAAACGTCGGTGCCATTTTCAGCATAGGTATGCACGGCCTGGCCAAGTATGTCAAGAAGTTCATGGTCAAATACCCCAACGTGAACGTCCATATTGAGTACCTAAGCTGCGCGGAAATTTATGATATGGCCCTTTCGGGCGGTATAGACATAGGTTTGGTGGCGGTGCCCAAAAAGGATAAAAGAGTGGACGTGTACGATTTTGAAAATGAGCCGCTTGTGCTTGTCTGCAGCCCGAGTCATCCGCTTGCCGGCAAGTCGCGAATAGACATCCACAAGATTCAGTTCGAGAGGTTTATCGCGTTCGAAAAGGATGTTCCCACTCGCAAATGGATAGACGGAATTCTGGCCCGTTATAACATCACGGTTTATCCGGTAATGGAATTCGATAATATCGAAACCATCAAGCGGGCTGTTGAAATAAACTCCGGCATAAGCATACTTCCGCGAACCACGGTAGTTCAGGAACTTCGCAGCGGAACAATAAACGCTGTTGAGTTTTCAAATGAGAATTTCGTAAGGCCCAGCGGCATTGTTGTGCGCAAAGACAAAGTCCTCAGTCAGGCGGGGCGGTACCTTATTGAACTGCTGCGAAAAAATATGTGACGGCATTTGGCGCCACAGCCCCAGCCCATCGGGTCCAGCCAGGACAGAAAGTGTAAATGTCAATTAAAGCAGTTATATTTGATTTGGACGGCACTATAACGCAGCCTTTCTTTGACTTCGACGCCATACGCCAGGAGATGGGTTTAGGACCGGATTCGGGGCCTGTCTGGGAGGCAATCGGACAGATGTCCGAGCAGCAGCGGGTTCGGGCCGAGAATATTTTAAACTTTCACGAGCAGCGGGCTGTAACTGAATCACAGCTTAACCACGGCGCAAGAGAAACCCTGGAGAATATCCGTCAGGCAGGTATTGGTATAGGCATACTGACCCGCAACAGGGCAGGCAACGCCCTGGCGGTAGCTAAAAAGCATAATCTGCAATTCGATGTGGTTATCGGTCGGGAAGAAGGGCCGGTCAAGCCCGACGCCTTCGGGGTGCTGGAAATATGCCGACGCCTGGCCGTTAAACCGTTCCAGGCTGTGGTGGTGGGCGACTACCTTTATGATGTACTTTCGGCAAGAGCGGCTGGTGCGATTTCGGTCCTGCTTGCCAACCATAAACGAGCCGAAGAATTTGCCCAACATGCAGATTTTAAGATTGAAAACCTCAAGCAAATCCTTGAGATTATTCAGCAACAGAACAGTTAAACTACAAGCAAGTGCGGCAGGAAAAATCACGGTGCGATTTATGTTTAGAAATATGATTGCCAATATCAGCCTGATGATATTGTTGGCACTGGGCCACAGAGGTATTGCCGGGCCGGGAACGAACGGTTCGGTACAATGCGAAAACAAGCAGGAGCAAACCGCCTGCATTGACAGTATATTAGAGCAACTGACCAAAACAACATCACAGCTTAAAAGCTACCATAGTAAAGTAGAGTATCTGTTCAGCCAGCCTTTGTTCGAATCCGAGACACTGAGAAAAGGTGTTTTGTACTACGATAAAAACGGTGCCAAATCGTATCTGAGACTGGATTTTCGCACTCTCAGGCAGGACCAGGACCTGGAACAGAAATACATCGAGCACTACATTTTTGACGGCACGTGGCTAACGCACATCGACTACGAGGTCAAATCGGTCAAGCTTCGCCAATTGGCCGAAGTCAATGAGCCGCTGGACGCGTTTGAATTGGCCGGCAGGGTATTTCCGGTGGTCGGATTTCGACAAACAGAGGACTTGAAAAAGCAGTTTGAAATAAGTCTGATAGCCGAAACACCGGAAAAAAAAGATTATATCGGCCTGCTTTTGAAAACCCGGGCGGACTCGATATACAAAGAGGACTACAAATTCATTGAGCTCTGGATTGACAAAAAATCATATTTGCCGGGGCAGCTGCAGGCTGTCTCGGTTGAAAATGATATTTACCGGTTCAAACTGCTTGCCGCAGAGGTCAACAAAGGCATAGACAAAAAGATTTTTGAAGTCAGGATTCCCGAAGGTTTCGACAAGCCCGAGATAATCCCCTTAAAATAAGCGGTTGCGACAAAAAGGAACTGTTTCTATGAAGAGCCTGGTTATAAGCGACAGGGATTTCGAGCAGTTGATGACAAAACGAAGCAGAAAACTGTTCGAACTTGCAAAGTATGTGTCCGAACTCGAATCGAGCGAAAAAGCACTTAACCGTCCGCTGCTGGGGGAACTGCTGAGCCAGTCCATCCAGCTTGAAGAGCTTCTTGACACCTATGGAGCAGCAAACAACTGCCGATGGTGCCAACTGCGTTCACTGACAGCGGCAATGAAACTTTTTACCGACGTAAGTTACGAGATTTTACATATTCAGCACGCCTTTCCGGCTTACCGTTTGCTGCCGATAGAACACGATTTTGTCAAAGCTACCGGCCAGGCGCTGAGATTTACCGCGGATGTGATTTTACAAACAGCCAAAGGCACAGTCGAGCAGGCGTATGAGCTGGGCCTTGCCGAGGACTTAAAGTCCGACCATCGGCAGGAATATGCAAAGCAGCTGCCTGCCGGAAGGCTGACCCATAACTGCAGCCGTGTCAGGACCGAGACCATATCGGAAACGGTAAGTTTGCTGGCGACGGCCTTTCTGAATCTGGCCGCCGAAAGCGAACATGTACACACAGCGGTTCGCGCCCAGCCGGCCGAATACGGCCAGTATGTTTTGGAATCGGCCAGCGAAGAAAACCTGCGTGCGATGGAGCTGCGCTTCCATAATCTGCAATCGCTGTATGATACGCATGTCTCGGGCAGAGAAGCGGAAAACCTTGACAAGGACCTGCCGGTTCTCAGGGGTCATATCAGCGTGGTATTTCATCTGCTTAAGACCGCTACGTTGTTCGCCCACTATTACGAGCGCCACGTTAATAAACCTGTCTGCAGTCTGCTTGCGGCACGAGAGCCGCTGGTGTCTGCAGAGGCACTTTTAACCGTACTTGTCGAATATTCGGCAGCCTACATAAGCTATTACATCGACAGTGCCAGGAATTTATGCCAGGCGATGCTTAAACGTTACATTGAAGTTGACCGCATTGAAGTCCCTGTGCCGCCGTACAGGGGTTTCCATGTACGGCCGGCGACACTGATAGCCAAGCTGGTTCAGCACTACGGCAGTGAGGTTCGAATGGAACTCGAAGACGAACGCTATGATGCCGCCGCTGCTTTGGAGTTATTCCGCGCAAACGAAAAGCTTAACGCCCAAAAAAGGCGCTGGCTGGCTGAAGAAATATCCCGACTTAACATTGTACCCTCACAGGCACAGGACAAGGATATGACGAGCATTTTGCAAAACGTGGTGCTTGCGCTTACCGAGCAAAGTAAATTGGTAGTTTACGAACAGCCGCTTCAACTGCAGTATCAGCCGGACGAAAGGCAAAAGCAGCAGCCGCTGGCGGAACAGATTATTTCGCAGATTGCCCGCCTGCAGACCATAGGGAAAGTTGACATCGACACCGATTTGAAAGTAACTTTTGTAGGTGACAGGCGTGTTCTGGCCGATATCAGGCTTCTGGCGGAATCCGGATATGGGGAGAACAGCCTCGGCAATAATGTGGAACTGCCGAAGGAACTTGCCTACCTCAGACGGTAAAATTAAGAATAACTATCCGTAGCCAGGAAAGGGGAAAAAATGGCAAAGGCGATAGTGGTTTATTATTCAAGGACCGGCAATACCAAACAGATGGCTGAAATTATAGCCACGTCAATGAACGACGCGGGTATGTCCACGACATGCAAAAGCGTAGAAGATGTAGAGGCAGCGGACCTGCTGGATTATGACGCGGTGGTGGTCGGTTCTCCGACTTATTATGGTCACATGGCTGCTGCGATAAAACAGCTTTTTGACGATTCGGTTGCAAACCATGGGCGACTGGAAGGCAAGGTCGGGGGCGCGTTCAGCAGTTCAGCCAATATCGGCGGCGGCAATGAAACCACGATAATGGGCATAATAGAAGCGATGCTCATAGCAGGCATGATTGTAGCCGGTGACCCCCAGGGCGACCATTACGGGCCGGTTTCTATCGGCACACCTGACGAAAGGGCCCGGCAGCAGTGCCGGCGCAAAGGTGTCAGAATCGCTGAGTTGACCAGAAAACTTTATGCTTGAGCGTAATTGCGCCGGCTGTTTACATCAAGACATCGCAGCCGTCAACCAACAGAAAAGGCCAAAAGACGACCAAAATAAAAAATTGCTTTTTTACTGCAAAAAAAGCATTTTTCTTTGACAAACCTTCTGGCTATGGTTAAGTTTTTGGCGATTGAGAACCATTAAAGTGGAGGATTACTTAATGCAAGAGTACGAAGATTTGAAGGCTTTGGTAACAGAAATCGAAATGGATATCGGCAAAGCTGAAGGCGGAAACAAGGCCGCAGGCACGCGAGTGCGCAAACAACTGCAGAAGATAAAACAGGCAGCACAGAATTTGCGCAATCGTATCCTTGAGATTAGGTCGGTCTAATTAACAAGCGTAACTATTTGCCATCGCGGCAGTTACAGGTTTTGGGCTTGGTTGCGGTCACTGCTGCTTTGCCTTGCCGCGGTTGGGTAAATATAGGTATGTGGGGCGTACGAAGCAGCTGTATTGGGATTATTAATGGCGCCACCGTTATTGTTTGACTTGTCTAAAATAGATCTGACGGCCGCTGCTGTTTTCGACAAGGAAGCTATCCTGCGGGTAAATCCTCAGCGTTTTGAGATGCAGAATCTGGATGGTATTCTTTGGTACGACAAAGAAAAATTTCTTATTCTCGGCTATAAGGATGTGGCCATGGACGAGTTCTGGGTCCGCGGGCATATCCCCGGCCGGCCTTTGATGCCCGGCGTGATAATGATAGAGGCTGGGGCCCAGCTTTCGAGCTTTTTCGTAAAGCACGTTTATGAACTGGCTGGTTTTATCGGTTTTGCGGGCATTGTTTCAGCCAAGTTCAGGGCGGTCGTTGAGCCGGGGCAGCGATTATATCTGCTGGCCGAGATTACGGACTTCGGAAGGCGTAAGTACACCTGCAGCATTCAGGGAGTGGCGGCAGGTAATCTCGTGTTTGAGGCGGTGGTGTCGGGTCTGAAAGTCTGAAAGGCAGCGTCTTACTGCGTGGCGCGGCCACAGAAGCGGTTCGGCGGAAATTTAACACAGGGGCCAATAGCCCCAACCGGATTCGAACCGGTGTTGCCGGGTTGAAAACCCGGTGTCCTGGACCTGCCTAGACGATGGGGCCAACCGGAATAACTATTCCAGTTCGATACTCTCAGCTGGACAGGCATCGACACAGACGCCGCAGTCAATACAGGCTTCGCTATCGATGACCGCCTTGTCATTAACCATTTTAATGGCTTCACTTGGGCACTCTTCAACGCAAGAGCCGCAACCTGTGCATTTTTCCTTGTCTATTTTTACCGGCATTAAACAACCCTTTCAAAAAGATACGATATTCAACTAAAAAAGTAAAAGGCCAAATAATACAAAATAACGGTGATATTACAAGAGAAAATTTGCGGCTGTTAAACGGGTCGATGACCGGGTCTTATTAAAGGCAGCGCCGCCGTAAGGGAGGTTGTTCTATGGGTCACTTAACAACAGAATTAACCAAAAAAACCGGCAAAAAAAGGATTAGGTCGGCAGCAATTTTGATTCGGTTGCTGTTTATTTTTTTGGCGTTCTATCAGGCCGGCTGCAGTGTCACGGTGCAAAAGGTGCCGACAGAATATGACATTGTCGTTTACGGCGGCACCAGCAGCGCAGTAGCTGCGGCTTTACAGGCTGCACGGATGGGCAAAACCGTTGTTTTAATCCAACCTGGGCGGCATTTAGGCGGTCTTACCAGCGGCGGCTTAGGCGCTACAGACATCGGCAATAAGGATGCCATAGGCGGAATAGCCAGAGAGTTTTATCAGCGGGTTTACCGGCATTATACTAAGGATGACGCCTGGATATATGAAAGTAGCCCGCAGTATGAGCCTGCAAAACGGTGGGAAGGTACAAACTCATGGTGGCTGTTTGAGCCGCATGTGGCGGCTCAAATTTTCACGGAAATGGTACGCCAGGCGAATGTGCAGGTAATTTACGGCCAACGGCTGGACCTGAAGAAAGGTGTACGCAAGGATGGGTCGCGAATAACAGCCATCGTGACCGAATCCGGACAGGTGTTTGCCGCCCGGATGTTCATTGACGCCACTTATGAAGGTGACCTGATGGCCAAAGCAGGTGTTTCTTACTTTGTCGGCAGGGAGGCCAATTCACAATACGGCGAGACGTTGAACGGCGTTCAAACAGCAAATGCCCGGTATCACCAGTTTGACAAGTGTGTTGACCCCTATGTGAGGGCAGGGGACAAATCCAGCGGTCTATTGCCCGGAGTGCACGGCCGCGGCCCCGGCAGGCAAGGTCAGGCTGACCATCGTTTGCAGGCGTACAACTACCGAATGTGCCTGACGGACGTGACGGCAAACAAAATGCCTTTCCCGAAGCCGAAGGATTATGACGAACTTCGTTATGAGCTGTTGTTGCGGTATTATGAAGCCGGGTACGACCGGATTGGGTGGCTGCCGGTGCAGCTTCCGAACCGCAAGACCGATACGAACAACAGGGACGGGTTTTCAACGGACAACATCGCAGCCAACTACGGCTATGCCGATGGTGATTACGCAGCTCGCAAAAAAATAATCCGTGACCATATAAGTTACCAGAAAGGCTTGATGTGGACACTGGCCAACCACCGGCGTGTACCGGAAAAAATACGTGGACAAGTCAGCCGCTGGGGGCTGGCCAAAGACGAGTTTGTCGATAATGATAACTGGCCGCATCAAATCTACGTTCGAGAGGCTCGCAGAATGGTCAGTGACTACATAATGACCGAACAGAATTGCCGCGGCCGGCGCATTGCAGAGGACCCGGTTGGTCTCGGCGCCTACGGCATGGACTCTCATAACACCCAGCGGTACGTGGACGAAAATGGTTGTGTCCGCAACGAGGGAGACATTCAGGTCGGGGGCTTCAGTCCCTACCCGATAAGCTATCGCTCAATTATTCCCAGGCACGGCGAATGTTCGAATTTGCTGGTTCCGGTATGTGTCAGCGCCTCGCATATAGCTTTTGGTTCGATTCGGATGGAGCCGGTATTCATGATTCTGGCTCAGTCAGCGGCCACGGCGGCGTGTCTGGCAATTGACGAAAACGTCGGCGTCCACCAGCTTGATTACCGGAAACTGCGCAGCCGTCTGCTGCAGGACGGGCAGATTCTGCAGTGGAAGCAGTAGAACCGCCACAGTCAGCTTATCAGGCTTTTTTTCGGCAGCGTTTATAGATGTAAGCGGGCCATAAAGCAAAGGTGCGTATGGGCATTAGTTATTTTGGGGCTGTTTGGCGCCGAGGGCGATTGCCATGTCCCGAACGAACGGGTTAGCGGCGTATTTGGCTGTGTGGTCCAGGACCTTTTCAAACTGCCCGTCCTGGTTTTTTGTCAGCAAAAACATCGCCATCATCCGCACGGGCCATTGCTTATGGTTTAGGTTGATGGCTGTGGCATTAGTTAGTTCGTAGTCCAGCGGTACCGCCAGCATTGCGGCCATTGTATGCAAGTTCACAACCCAGTCGTCATCGGCAAGGTTGTGCAACAGGGCGGATTTCAGTAAAGCCGGCATCCAATCGGCGTACATAAACTTGTAAAGGGGCTGGCGATTTGCCATTGCGTGCTGCTCGGCCAGCAGGCCGGCAAAAAGCTGGATGGTTTTTATTTTTTGGCCCTGGCGACCTTTGGTAAGGCTGTTAAACCTGTTTTGCAGGAACCTGTCTGTAAGCTCAATACCGGGACGTGTTACGGTTGTGGC
>DATKWV010000219.1:0-5313 GCA_035529405.1 Sedimentisphaerales bacterium
CGATGTTGCGCCGGGCATACTCGAAAAAGGGATTCTGTTAAAGGCCCGTTTCGGGCTGGACCAGTATATTAACCTTCGCCCCGTCAAGCTCTACCCCGGTGTGGCAACACCGCTTAAGGATAAAGGCCCCGAAGATATAGATTTTGTCGTGGTGCGCGAAAATACCGGCGATTTGTACACCGGCACCGGCGGCTTTACTATGAAAGGAACCCCCAACGAAGTGGCTGTGCAGTCTGCGGTCTATACCCGGTTTCAGGTTGACCGCTGCCTGAAATACGCCTTCGAGTACGCACGCAAATACGGCAAAAAAGCCCGCGGCAGGGGTGACAAAAACACGCTTGCACTGTGCGGAAAAACAAATGTGCTGACTTATGTTTACGACCTGTGGGAACGTGCCTTCCACGAAATGGGCGCCTCGCAATATCCGGATATACACAGGGAATATTACCACGTTGACGCTACCTGTATGTGGATGGTAAAAAATCCCGAGTGGTTCGACGTGATAGTAACCGGCAATATGTTCGGCGACATCATAACCGACCTCGGCGCGATAATTCAGGGCGGTATGGGTATAGCTGCAGGCGGCAACATCAATCCCGAAGGCGTTAGTATGTTTGAGCCCATTGGCGGCAGTGCCCCCAAGTACACGGGCAAGGCAGTTATCAATCCCTTGGCTGCGATTTGTGCAGTGCAGATGATGCTGGCTGAGTTGGGCCAGCAGAAAGCCGCACAGGCCGTTGAGAAAGCCGTAATGTTCGTAACGGCCGAGAAAGTAAAAAGCCTGCAGGCCGGAAAAATGGGCTATTCCACCAGCCAGGTCGGCGACCTGGTCGTGACACGAGTGGCAGGTTAGGCCAAAATCCGAGTACCGAAATACGAAACAAATACGAATATCGAAATACAAATGACCAAAAACAAGCTGCTGCCTTTTTCGCAATGACATGTTGTGTCATTTTTGAATTTTAGTTTGTCATTTTGCGTTTTGATTTTTAATTTTTTATTTTCCAACGATGCCTGCGAATCTTACACCGGAATATTTCAAGGCTGAGCAGTGGTATCGCACAGCCGGTACAAACGAGGAAAAAATCCTCGCTGTCGAGCGTATGCTGGCTGTGATGCCCAAGCACAAGGGCACCGACCATCTCAAGGCCGACCTGCGCCGCAAACTAAGCAAGCTCAAGGATGCCGCCCAGCAGAAAAGCAAATCCTCCACGGTCGATGTCTTTCATATCCCGGGTACCGGTTCGGGCCAAATCGTGCTGCTGGGCACACCCAACTGCGGCAAAAGCAGTATTGTCGCAGCCCTGACCAATGCAAGGGTCAACGTCGCCGACTTTCCGTTTGCAACCGCTGCGCCGGCGCCGGGTATGATGCAGTTCGAGGACGTGCAAATCCAGCTTGTGGATATGCCGCCGATTACAGCCGACTACATCGCGCCGGGACAGGTGGGCACGTATCGGCACTGTGACCTTATTGCTGTCGTGGTCGACCTTTCCGGCGACGTTAAGGACCAATTACGAGTATGTCTGGATTTCCTCGAAGCCAGAAACCTGCTCATCGACACGGAAAATGCCGCCGCGGACGACCGCGGTAATATTCTGGCTAAAAAAGCTATGTGCATCTGCACCAAATTCGATATCAGCAGACTAAGCACGCTTGAAAAACTGAAAAAGCTCTGCAAATACGAATTTGAATTTGTTCAAGTGTCCACCAAAACCGGTGCGGGAATGGATACCCTGGCCGAAACTTTTTTCAGGTTATTGCATATAATCCGCATCTACGCCAAGCCGCCCGGCAAAAAACCGGATATGGACGAGCCCTTTACCCTGCCTGCCGGCTCAACTGTTATGGACATGGCTACCGCAATTCATCGCCAGCTGGCAGAAAGACTAAAGTCAGCCAGAATCTGGGGAAAAGGCGTGCGCCCGGGCCAGAACGTCCAGAAAAACCACGTCCTCAACGACAAGGATATTATCGAACTGCACTTTGCTTAAACTGACATTAACCGTAATCAAGAAAAAAAGGAGACCTGTAATGCAGACAAATCGATTTAATCCCAAGGCTGTTTTTTTTGTGGTAATACTTGCAGGAATATTTCAGTCGGTGCCGGTATTTTCACAGCCCAAGGCGGCAGTTGAGAAAAATGTCGTAATAATCCAGGCCGACAGGACCGGTCAGCCCATTTCCAAATATATTTACGGCCAGTTCATCGAGCACCTCGGCCGCTGTATTTACCGTGGCGGCATCTGGGCCGAAATGCTCAACGACCGCAAGTTCTACCACCCGGTGGCAGCCGAGAAATCACCCTGGAAAGTAGTCGGTCCTGATGACACCGTGGTAATGGACCGGCAAAACTGCTACGTGGGAGACCATACCCCACGGGTAACGGTATCCGGCGAAACCGGCCGTGGAATCGTGCAGGAAGGCCTGGGCCTGCGCAAAGACAAAAAATACGATGGCCGGATAATTCTTGCCGGCAGCAAAAAAATCAAAATCCGCGTCAGCCTCGTATGGGGCGAAGGTCAGAACAACCGCCAGACCGTCACAATCACGTCTCTGGGCCGAAAATACAAAAAATTCCCGCTGAACTTTACCGCAGGCGCCGACACCGACGATGCACGTCTGGAAATAGTCGCAAGCGGCACCGGCAGCTTCCATATCGGAACTGTTTCACTGATGCCCGCCGACAATATCGAGGGTATGCGGGCCGACGTATTGAAGCTTTTGAAAGAACTGGATTCGCCCATCTACCGCTGGCCCGGCGGCAACTTCGTCAGCGGCTACGATTGGCGCGACGGTATCGGCATCGACCGGGACAAACGCCGCCCGCGAAAGAACCTCGCCTGGAACGACGACGAATCAAGCGATTTCGGTATCGAAGAGTTTATGACATTGTGCCGACTTTTGGGCACCGAGCCTATGATGACCGTCAACAGCGGTTTCGGCGACGACTACTGTGCCGCACAGCAGGTCCAGTATTGTAACGGCGGGCCGCATACGCCGATGGGCCGGCTGCGAGCCGCCAACGGGCACGCCGAACCCTACAATATCAAATGGTGGTGCGTCGGCAATGAAATGTTCGGAAAATGGCAGTTAGGCTATATGGACATTAAACACTACGTTATCAAGCACAACCTGTTTGCCGAGGCCATGCTCAAGGCAGACCCCACCATCAAACTAATCACTGTCGGCAGGATAGGCCCCTGGTCGGAAAAAATGCTCACCGACTGTGCCGAACAAACCGACGTTATCAGCGAACACTTCTATTGTAACCGTGACAAGGAATCCGTTGTCGAATACGTCCAGCAAATTGCCGACCGCATCAGGGAAAGGACAGAAGCCCACCGCGATTACCGTAAAAGACTTGCGTCACTTAAAGGCAAAGACATCCCCGTCGCTATCGACGAATGGAATTACTGGGGCGGCAAATGGCCTTACAATCTCAAGGACGCTATGGGTATAGCAAAAGGCCTGCACGAAATGTTTAGAAACAGCGACATTGTCTTTATGGCCAACTATGCACAGACCGTAAACCTGTTGGGCGCAATCAAAACAAACAAAACAGACGCCCTTTTTGAGACCAACGGCCTGGTCCTGAAAATGTACCGCCGGCACTTCGGTACCTTGCCCGCAGCCGTAACAAACAACAGCGAATTTCTCGATGTAGTCGCCGCCTGGACCGCCGACAGAAAGGCCCTGACTATAGGCATAGTCAATCCATCCGACAGCCGGCAGATTTTGGATGTGGATTTGAAAGGCGCTGAATTTTCCGGCACAGCCGAACTTTGGCAGATTGCCGACCCGGACCCGATGGCCGGGAATGTCCCCGGCAGGCCGCCCGTAGTGCAAATTGAAGAAAAATCACTTTCTGCTGTCGGCAATGAACTGACGGTACCGCCGTTCAGCATAAACATTTACGTGCTGACAACCACGAACTAAAATGTGTATTGAATTGAATGACGTTTTGAACATTTGAAATTTGAATTTTGACATTGTTTCCACCGTAAGGTGTCCTGCGGAGGATTTCGGATTTAGTGCTTCGGATTTGAAAAACCGGAGGTTTTTATGGAATGCAAAAAACAGCAGAATCTGAAGAATTGTAATTGTTCGTATCCCGGCTGCGGCAGAAAGGGTATGTGCTGCGAGTGTTTAAGCTATCATTTGTCAGCTAAGCAGCTTCCCGGCTGTTGTTTCCCCGATGCCGTAGAGAAAACCTACGACCGCAGTTTTGAGGCCTTCGCAAAGGCCTGGGGATTGTAAATAGCTGCATTTATTTTTCGCTTACGAGTTTTGCAATTCATTCGCGGGCGTGTTTGAGTGGGAATTTCTCAGGGTCGCGAATACCTTCTAAGTGTCTGTCAGTGAAAAAGTTAAGCAGTCAAAATATTTTTTTTAATTTATTGACCACTTCAATACACTTGATACACTACCTAAAACCGGCAGAGTAAATACATGCATAAATTACAGCTTTTTTTGCCGGCAGTGCCATAACGTTGTCACAGGCAGCGTAAAATTGGTTACAAGCTGTGCATAACAGTTATGCTCATGACAAGAGGCCATCGTAGCGGAGACGGAACTCCTAATTACGAATATGTAAAGGCATAGCAGTTCAAAACTTCCCCGTGCCGCCGGAAAGGAGGGAAGCCAGACAGGCGGGACAAGTCACGGTTCACGACAGACACATCCGTATCATTTGAAACTAAGATTTCTTTTATTGCAGAAAGTGGGGAATACAATGCACAAGAAAATGGGTTACCTAATTTCATTTGTTCTGCTGGCTGGTCTTGTCAGCAGCGCCACAGCGACAACTTTCTACTGCGACCCGGCCACCGGCTCTATGAGCAACGACGGCAGCCAGCAAAGCCCATGGAGCACACTGCAGGCGGTGTTCGCCAACAATAAAATCGAGTCCCGCGACCTGAACCTCAACCCCAAAAATCAGGGCGCTCCGGTCAAGGCAGGCGACACAATCAAGCTGCTATCGGGTAATCACGGAACCATTTATGAAAGCGGTGGTTACTACAATACAGGTAACATTACCGTCGAGGCCCAGTCCGGCCACGAGCCAAAACTCGCAGGTCTGGAAATTCGATATGCAGGCAACTGGACGTTCCGGGGAATAACTGTAACCAACGGCCAGGGACCCACGGGCTATCTCGTTAGTTTTGGTTACAGCCCCCATGACATCATTGTCGAAGACTGCTACATATACAGCACAGAGGATTCAAGCAGCTGGTCAGAGGCCCAGTGGAACTCGGTAAGCAGCGGTATATCTTTCAGCGGCTGCCAGAACTGCCTTGCTCAGAACAACGA
>DATKWV010000220.1:0-7141 GCA_035529405.1 Sedimentisphaerales bacterium
GCCGATTTGCGAAAGCGCGGATTTTTTTGCAAAGGACAGGTCGCTGCCGCCCGTAAAACGCGGCGATTTGCTCGCTATATTTACTGCCGGCGCGTATGGATTCAGCATGAGCAGCAATTACAACGCCAGGGGCCGGGCCGCCGAGGTGCTTGTGGACGGCAGCCGGTTTAAAATTATCAGAAGACGCGAAACCTACGAAGATATGGTCGCACCGGAAAAATAACCGCCTGGTAGCCTGTAAAAGTGGCCGGGCGCATTTTATCATACCCCAGGACCCTGATATACCCCATCAGCCTATCAGATTTGGTCATTTAACGTTTTGCCGGCCAGGATTCGCCGGGCCCATCAAACAATAGTTGTAAAGTTTTTTTGGCAATAATATTGATTTTTTACTAAATCAGGCCCGAAACTCAACCGACATAGGATTTGGATAAAAATTCGGTAAGTTTATTACATAATGTCTGTCCTGAGTTTTTCTTTGCGCACGAAAGGAAAAAGGAGTAAAATTTGTAGGTAGTTCCTGAAAACTGAATAAGTAAAAAAGCAACTTCTTCTTGAGCAAAAACGGTAATTTGAACCTTTTCCAGGTTCGGGATTTACTTGAAGTGGTTGGATGTGACGTGTCCTGCCATTTGCGGCAGCGTCAGAATCCCTACTTCAAGTAAGCCCGTTACCGTGGGTGCTCAAGAGGTAGTCAGGATCGGCGCTGCCATCTTTTTTTGGTGGTGTGGGGCGGCTGTAAACTGTACCTCCGGGCCTTGTACCGACAACCATGCTTGAGCACTCTGCAAGGGCTGAAAGGTACTTTCCCGACAGGCCAAATCGAAAGGGGGACCAAAATGGCGGGTAAACAAATCTCTGTTTTGCTGGTCGATGACGAGACAGATATCCGGAACGTAATGGAATACAGACTGAGGGCGGACGGCTTCAAGGTTTACATGGCCGAGGACGGTTCTCGAGGGCTTAAACTTGCCCGCAGGATAAAGCCCAGCGTGATACTTCTGGATTGGATGATGCCGCATATGGATGGACTGCAGATTCTAGCCGAGCTTAAGCGCCGAAGGAAAACAAAGCGCATACCAGTGTTCATGTTCACTGCCAAAGGTATAGTAAGTGATATGGACAAGGCATTTGCCGCAGGCGCCGATGATTATATTTCCAAGCCTTGTAATATGGTGATGGTGGGCGATCTCATAAGAAAAAAACTGCAGAATTGCAGAGAAAATCGGTCGTTGAAAAGGAGGCTTCATTTGGTCACTCGTGTTATTTCCGTTATTAAAAAGCTGATAAATAAAATCTTATAAATAAATTTGCTTTGCTCTTTCGTGCATAAGCTGTTTGTTCCGGCGGCTTTTTTCGGTCACCGACGGCGTTACAAAATTTTCAGATGTTCCTGATGTGCTGCGGGTTTTTCAATCAAATGTGTGCCGGCAAAATTCCCAAAACAAGAATTCTTAAAAAATTTAATCCCTTCAAAAGGCACGAAAACAAGCCCCAAACAAGCCCCAAACAAGCCCCAAACAAGCCCTGATTAAAAAACCGGTGCTTTCGGTCAATCAAATACGGAACAGGTGGTATTAGTGTAGAGGACATTTACAGGCTGGGGGGCAACCGGACAACAGCAGGCAATGTCAGTCGCTGCGGATTTGACCAGCCGTTTTCAACGCTGCAGGTACGGCTTTCCATTAACCTTCTCTTCCTCCTCCTCAAGCCGGCCGGTGAACTCACCGGCCGGTGCCTCTTTTGGCAAGCCAGCAGGAAAAAAGTAAGACAGAATTTCGATTTACAAGCAGCTTTAGTACGCTTATATTTATTCGAACAGAAAATTCGGGATTACGACTTCACCGGTAAAACAAGGGATTGGAAAATGACCGAACACAAACCAGGCCGGCAGCAGGCCTTTGAGCTGCTGGTAAAATACAACAAAAGCAACGGCCTGATTAAACACGCCTTGGCGGTAGAGGCGGTGATGCGACACTTCGCCCGCAAACGAGACCTTGACGAAGAAAAATGGGCGGTTATCGGATTGGTGCACGACCTGGATTACGAACAGTTTCCCGAACAGCACTGCCATAAAACCAAAGAGATACTGACAGAGGCAGGCTGGCCGCAGGAATATATACAGGCGATTATGGCGCACGGGTGGGGTATATGTACCGATGTAGAACCGAAAAGCGAAATGGAAAAAGTGCTTTACGGAATTGACGAGCTGACCGGGCTGATAGTCGCCACAGCGCTTGTGAGACCGTCAAAAAGCATAATGGACATGAAGGCCAAATCGGTCAGGAAAAAATGGAAAGACAAGGCTTTTGCAGCCGGAGTCAAAAGAGAGGTGATAGAAAAAGCGGCCCAGATGTTAGGTATAGAGCTTGCTGAACTGATAGAGGACACCATTATGGGCATGCGCGAAGTGGCCGAGCAAATCGGTCTAAAAGGCAATGTATAAACCTCTGTCCCGAACAGGCTAATCCTGTTACGTGGTAATGGTAACCAGTATAGACCCGAAATAAGAACTGCCTGAAATGGTAAAAGCGAAAAACTTCTGTGCGGTTACTTCAGCGCTGCTGATATTGGTCTTGTCAGGCTGTTTGGCCGGTGAAAAAGCAGCACCACAAACCAATCTGCAGGCAATCGACGTTTTTTTGTCCGGTCGATTCAACTGGAAGGTCAGTGAGCCGTTAGTGGCGCCTCTGCAAAGAGCGGACGATACCACATATTCGGTCAAAGACCCCACGATAGTTTACTATGACGGGCGATGGCATCTGTTCTGCACGGTCAGGGCTGAAAAACGCTCGCACCAGATAGAGTACATCAGCTTCGAGAGCTGGAAAAATGTCCATAAAGCACAACGCAGCCTGCTGACTGTCACCGAGGGGTATTTCTGCGCACCGCAGGTGTTCTATTTTGAGCCTGATAAGAAATGGTACCTTATCTACCAGACAAGCGACAAATCACGAAAACCCGCCCTGCAGCCGGCATACTCAACCACCGACGACATCAGCAAGCCGGACTCGTGGAGCAAACCAACGCTGCTGTTTGACCGGCATCCCGACAACGTTAAGATGTGGATAGATTTCTGGGTAATCTGTGACGATATTAAAGCGCATTTATTCTTCACTTCGCTGGACGGAAAGATGTGGCGGGCCGAGACAAAACTGGAAAATTTTCCGGCAGGCTGGAGTCGGCCAAGTGTAGTGCTTGATGATGACATTTTCGAGGCCGGCCACACGTATCATGTAAAGGATACAGACAGGTTTTTAACGGTTGTCGAAGCACAAAACCAGGGTCGGCGCTACTACAAGGCCTATATTGCCGATAGACTCGACGGGCAGTGGAGCCCGCTTGCAGCAACAGAGGCAAAACCGTTCGCAAGCCCAGTGAACACCAACTGCAGCGGCGCCTGCTGGGCCGACTCTTTCAGTCACGGCGAGCTTATACGCGATGGTTTCGACCAGAAACTGCAGTTCGACTGCACCAATATGGGATTTCTCTTCCAGGGCGTGTCGGATAAAGATAAGAAAGGCAAAAAGTACGGCCGGATTCCGTGGCGCCTCGGCATACTAAGGCCGTGAACTATACGGTGAAATGCCTTTCGAGAAAGCCGGTATCGACTTTGTTTTTGACAAAGAGGTTGTGCGAAAGAATTTCGAGGCAGATAGGGATGGTTGTTTTGACCGGCTCGATGACAAATTCCCCCAAAGCCCTTTTCATAGTGGCAATGGCCTTGTCCCTTGTGGCCTGATGTACAATGACTTTTGCAATCATGGAATCGTACTTTGCCGAGACCGTCCAGCCCTGATGAACATGGGTGTCAATTCTTACGCCCGGACCGCCGGGGGCGATATACCTGGTTATCGTGCCGGGACAGGGAGCAAACTTATTGGCGGGGTCTTCGGCGTTTATTCTGCACTCAATTGCGGAGCCGCTATGCTTGATGTCCCTTTGGCTGATTTCAAGGCCCTCGCCTGCGGCGATTCTCAACTGCCACTTAATCAAGTCATGGCCTGTAACCATTTCCGTAACGGGGTGCTCGACCTGGATTCTCGTATTAACCTCCATAAAATAGAATTTCCTGTGCTTGTCTAAGAGAAATTCCACCGTCGCGGCGTTGACGTATTTGGCCTGTTTTATAATCCTAAGCGCCGCCTGGCACAGTTTTTCCCTCGTGCGCTCGTCGAGGACCGGACACGGAGATTCCTCAATCATCTTCTGATGCCTTCGCTGAATTGAACAATCCCTCTCGTAAAAATGCAGGGCGTGGCCGAATTTGTCCGCCATTACCTGCACTTCGACGTGTCGAGGCTCGACGATGAGTTTTTCCAGATATACGCCCGGATTTTTGAAAGCGGCCTGTGCCTCAGCCTGTGCCGCCAAGAAGGCCGAATGAAACGTCGTTTGATTATGTACGACTCTCATACCTCGTCCGCCGCCGCCGGCGGCGGCTTTTATCATCACAGGGTAGCCGATTTTGTCTGCCAGCTTAAGGGCCTCACTTTCATTTTCAATCATACCGTCGGAACCAGGAACAACTGACACATCCGATTTGCGTGCCAGCTTGCGTGCCTGCACCTTGTCACCGAGCAGCTCCATGGCCTCTACAGGCGGACCGATAAACGTAAGGCCGCACTCGCCGCACACAGCGGCAAAATGTGTATTCTCGGCCAAAAACCCGTAACCGGGATGGATGGCTTCGGCGTCGGTGATTTCAGCGGCGCTGATAATACGCGAGATATTCAGATAACTCTGGGCGCAATCGGCGGGGCCTATGCAAACGGCCTCGTCGGCAAGGGCAAGATACGGGGCATCCCTGTCGGCCTCGGAATAAACAGCTACGGCTTCGATGCCAAGCTCGTGACAGGCACGGATTATGCGAAGCGCTATTTCACCACGGTTGGCTATAAGGACTCTTGAAAACATTTTCTCGTGTCTCGTCTATCGGCGCCGCTAAAGGGTGGCGCATCAATCGGGCTTTACTTTGAAGATGACCTGGCCGTATTCGACGGCCTGGCCGTTCGTAATGAGAACTTCAACTATGGTGCCGCTGACTTCGGCCTTTATTTCGTTCATGACCTTCATGGCCTCGATTATACAAACTACTGTCTGTTCGGTAACGTGGGAACCGACTTCAACGTAAGCGGGCGAATCGGGGCTGGGTTTGACGTAGAATGTTCCGACAATAGGCGACTTTATTTCCACAAGATTGCCTTGCTGACCGGCAATGCCGGCAGTCTCGGGCGCAAAGTTCGGGGCAGCCGTTGTGCAGTTTGGCGGCGACGGTACGCCCGGGGCCGCACCGACCACGCCGATAACAGGCTGCTGCTGAGGACCAAATCGTTTCAAAAGTATCCTGTCGTCGCCGTGCTTTATCTCAATTTCAGCAAGGCCGTTGGCCTTCATTATCTCAATGAGCTTGTTTATTCTCTGAAAATCATTTTCTTTTTGCCCCATGGCCGCATCCTTTCCGGGCTATGGTTTTTTACCTTTTTCGCAAAAACACAGGTTGCCGCAAAACTGCCCGCATTAGACAAAAACAACCCTGTTAGCGGGTTAAGTATAACGCCGACAGGCATTTTTGCAAACAATTTCGCCGTCAATTACAAAGGGGCCGACAAGGGTTTTCGGCCCCCAAAAACACAATTTTTGCAAAATCAGCACTTTTGGTTATACTAAAACGGTTGTTTCGCTTGTCGTATAGGCGGCAACCGATTGTTTGGTACCGGAAAACGGAAAGATAATTTGGTGCTGGAAGACAGATTACTTATACGGAAGTTTAACCACGGTAACAGGCAGGTGCTTGGCCGGGTCTATGAAAAGTACAAAGCTGATTTGGTGACCTTGGCGGTTGCTCTTTTGTTCGATAAAAACACCGCTGAAGACGCTGTGCACGACGTTTTTGTGTCGTTTATCAAATCATGCGGGAAACTGCGGGTTACCGGCAACTTGAAGGGTTATTTGGCAGCGTCTGTGGCCAACGGTGCAAGGAACAAAATGAAAGCATTGGAAAGACATCGCGGTGTCGGATTGGACGAGGTGGCGCCGATTACCGCCGAATCAGACAGCCCGGACTTATCAGCTATGTTCGCCGAGCAATCACAGGGTATGGCATACGCCCTGCGGCAACTTCCTTATCAGCAGCGAGAGGTCATACTGCTTCATCTATACACCGGCCTGAAGTTCAGGACAATTGCAAAGTCACAGGGCGAATCAATCAATACAATCCAGGGCAGGTGGCGATACGGACTGGCCAAGCTGCGGTCGTTATTAAATAGCGAGGTGGAAAAATGAGGCCGGCAGAAAATATTGGTAAGCTGATAAAGAAGCTGCACACAGCTGCAAGTGCAGAATTGGATAAAAAAGTATATTCTGAAATTTCAAAGGCATTAGCCGAAGACAAAAAATCGGCTGCGGTCGCACCGAGCGTTTGGAGAATAATTATGAAAAGTAAATTGACAAAACTGGCCGCCGCGGCGGTGGTAATCGTTGCTGTGCTTATCGGCGTCAATCGGTTCGGCGGCTCAATTGACGTGGCAAGTGTAGCCCTGGGCAATGTCCTGGAAAGAATCGAACAGAGCCAGGCGTTTACGTACCGGATGAAAATGACCATGACGGGAGTTATGATGCCGGGTACGCCCTCAGGGAAAAGAGTAATGGACGGTACGGTTGTTATCTCGAACAGCTATGGCATGAAAATGGAGATGACCATGACCGATGCTAATACCGGCCAGGAAGAAATGACCCAGCAAATGTATGTTCTTCCTGACCAGAAGGTAATGTTTATGGTTATGCCCGAGCAGAAAAAGTACACCCGAATGGAATTTGATGATGATTTACTTGCCAGGATGAAGAAACAAAACAACGACCCGAGGGAAATGGTAAAGCAAATCATGAACTGCCGCTATACCGAGTTGGGTCGGTCCGTAATCGATGGTGTGGAAGTTGAAGGCTTCCGGACAACAGATGCATCTTTTTCCGGCGGTGTAATAGAAGATGTTAATGTTACACTATGGGTAGATGTCGAACAATGGTTGCCTGTCCGTACCGAGATGGACTTTAAGATGAATGAGCAAATGGAAATGAGCGGAGTTGTTTATGACTACCAGTGGAATGTTCAGGTCGGCGCAAGTGAATTTGAGCCGGTTAT
>DATKWV010000221.1:0-15954 GCA_035529405.1 Sedimentisphaerales bacterium
GAAGAAGGCAAAGAAAAAGTGATATTATTCAACTACAGTGGCCATGGACTGATGGATTTGACGGGCTACGATGCATTTCTATCTGGAAAGCTTACTGATTATGAATTGCCGGCGACCGTCCCTGCGGCGGCAGTTAAAAATGTCCTTCGTTTCATAACATCCTTTCCCTGAATATATGGTTAATAATACGCCGGAAAACAGCAGAGTATAGGAGAACATCACAGGCCAGTCAAGTCCGTATCAGACGTACAACTGCCGGCGAGTGCGTTCAAGCAGCCGTTTGGTGGCAGCAATACCGTCATTTTCACTGAGCCGTTCGCCTTCGTATTCAATTCCAACGTAGCTGCTGTAGCCGCCGGCGACAACGATTTTCATCATTCGTTGATAATCAATTTTGGTCTCGTTGCCCTGCTGGTCAAAGTCGTAGCTTTTTGCGCTGACGGCCTTGGCATAAGGCATAAACTGCCCGACAGCGTCATAACGGTCTATTTCCGGCGGAAAGTTTCCAAAATCCGGCAGAATCCCCACGTTAGGCATACCAACCTGCCTGATAACACCAAGCAGCCACTGGGGATTCGACGACAGCTTGCCGTGGTTCTCGACCATAACTACTATGTTCTGTCCGGCGGCATATTCGCCGATACCGCGCAGGCCGTCGGCGGCAAGTTCAGCCTGCTGGTCATAAGTGCCTTCGGAGTAAGCGTTGACACGAATGGCAAAACAGCCAAGGTACTTTGCCGCATCGACCCATTTGTAATGGTTTTCGATGGTCTGTCTGCGTTTTTGGCTGTCGGTGTCTCCGACCGCACCTTCGCCGTCACACATAATCAGGCGCGATTGCACCCCATTGTCGGCTGCGCGCTTTTTCATTTCAGCCAGGTATTTTTTATCGCCGGCCTTGTCCTTGAAAAACGTATTGACGTATTCTATTGCCTCGATTCCGAACTGGCGGGCGGCCTGGGCAAAATCGAGGTTGTCTAATGCCGGCTGCTGCCGGCCGCGCAGCCGTCTGTGCAGCGACCATTGGGCAAGAGAGATTTTGAACGGTTCTTT
Source organism: Sedimentisphaerales bacterium (assembly GCA_035529405.1). Classification (GTDB taxonomy): domain Bacteria; phylum Planctomycetota; class Phycisphaerae; order Sedimentisphaerales; family Anaerobacaceae; genus DATKWV01. Next base: position 1,054 of record DATKWV010000221.1, read on the forward strand.
GTGCTGTTTTAAGGGTTTGCCCATACCGTATGCCGGTTGGCCTTTGCCAAAACAGATGCTGCAGGCCGCCCCCGCGGCCCCTGCCAGAAATGCTCGTCGTTTCATAGTCTGGTGCTCCCTATTCGATTAAAATTAAAAAGCTCCACATACAAACAGATATAAAAAATACGCTCAGCCGGTCAAGCCCAGCTGTTTAATTCTACCCGCCACAGATGCAAATGTAAAGCCCATAAGCAACAAGTGGTAATTTTCAGCGTTTGTTGCCGGCTGGCGGGTGTCTGCTATTTCCGGCGGGTAATATAAACCAGCGCCTGCCGGGGGATGTCCCATTCGGGTGCAAGCTTTATGGCCTGTTTAAGCTGGCTTACAGCTTCGTCGAATCTGTTGGATGCGATTAGAGCCATCGCGGCAGCGTAACGTGCCTGGGCCCAGTTCGGATTGATTTCAAGAGCCTTTTGGTAATACTCAACGGCCTTGTCATTTTTTTTCTGTTTGAAATAGATATCTGCCAATTCCTTGTGGGCCCTGGCGTGCCGGGGATTGATTCGGACGGCTTCGAGATAATGTTTCTCTGCCCGGTCAAATATGCCTTGCTTGCCAAGAACGTAAGCAAGGTTTCGATGTGCTTTATAATATTGCCAGTCGATGCGCAGGGCTTCGGTGTAATACTTTATAGCTTGGTCATATTGGGCATTAAGAGCAAACGCGTTTCCAAATGAGTTGTTAATTTTAACATTGTCGGCGTTTTGCAGAATAGCTTTCTGGAGAAATGAAAAGCCGTAACCGTCCAGATACAGGCTGTAAAAAAACTCTGCCAAAACATTCTTAAGGTTTTTGTCGCGCATCAGACGGATTTTCGAAATAACCGCGATGTCCATTTCCCGGTCCAAAATAACATCAGCCGTCTGCAGGGACGGTTTCAGAAGCTCAATTACAGGTTCAGGTGACACATTCTGCCTGCCGACTTCGGCGGTGACATACTCCAAAGCCGGCAGGTCGTCATAACAAACAGCGTACCGGCCCGCAACTGTTTTTAAGTCATTTGGACCGCACAAAAATCCGGAAAGGAATATGTCCCGTTTGTTAAGCCATTCTTCGGGGCCGCCCCAGTAGGCAAACTCCAGGTCTTTGGCAATTGCTTTGTCTTCATGCAGCATTTCAAGACGCTGGTGACTAACTTTTAACCGCCTGTCAACCGAACCTATCAGCAAAAACTCGTTTCTGTTGTACCATAATATACTTTCGGGAAAAACTTCGAGAAAGGTACGAATCACTGAACAAAACTCATTGCTGCCAAAAGATCTCAAAGGCACAAATTGGCACAGTATCCCATTAGCGTTGAGCTTTTCCCTGGCCTGTCGGTAGAATTCAACCGTGTAAAAGCAGGCCACATTCGGACGGAAAACCTGGCCCACTTCCACAGAAATTAAATCGTATTTGTTCTGTGTGTTTGTTAAGTAATTGCGCCCATCTTCGACTATAAAACGAATGCGCCCGTCCTGCATCCACGCACACTCAAAGTGTTCGCATACCAGCGGCCGCAGCTTGCTTTCTATATCCACGCAGTCCAGCTGTTTTATGTCATATAGTAGAAACCTGCTGGCTGTCTGGCCTACTCCTATACCGATTACGCAAATTTTTTCCGGCCTGTCGTGCAGCATCATTGGCACATGAGCGGCCATAATCTGGTGATTTTTACGGTCTTGACCCTGCCATAATCTGTCGATTGTAAGAACAACAGTGTGGCTTTCGGTTTGTTCCACTACCGCCAGATTACAGCTAAGCCCCTCCCGATAATCCACTAATACGTCTTCACCGGCGAGGAAATCCGCGGGCAGCTTTACAGGTGCCAGCAACAGCACTGTCAACCATGCAAACGAACTCAAAACAATCATTCCATTTCTTAAAGATGCTTTCAGCGTGCCTTCCAGCACAATCCAGGTGGTAAAGGCAATAAGCAAGCCTATCAAGGTAGTCAGCAAAAAGGTTTTCTGCAATCCGAACCACGGCAGCAGCAAAAAGCCCACAGCTAACGAACCAACAATACCCCCCGTGGTGTTAATCGCGCTCATTTTCCCTACGCCCACAGCAGCCAGAGACGGCTGTGCAACAACCATACGAATTGCCAGTGGAAAACACAGACCTGATAAAATCGCCGGCAGCAAAAGCACCACCAGAAAGACCCCTATCTGCACTGAAAACTGCTGTGCATCTATTACTGTTTTCCAGCGTTCAACAGGCTGTGTAATTACGGCTAAAACGCTCAGCGCAGTTAGGACATGTGCAGCACCAAAAATAAACTCGCGTCGATGCGTTCGGTCCATGAACCTGCAGGTTAACATGCTACCGAGCACTATACCAATGAGAGTAATTGTCAGCGTTAACGTATATGTGTAAACAGTGTTGTAAACGAGCAATGACAAAAATCGTACCCATAGAATCTCGTTGCCCATAGCGGCGAAGCCGGAAAGAAAAAACAAAATTGCCATCGTAAGTACCCGGTAGTGAGCAATCTTGCCTGTGGTGGTCAAGGCTGCACTGCGGCTTTGTGGGATATCAAAAGACTGATACTGTCGCATCGTTTCCTCTTGACGTCGCGCACGCCACTGGCTGACCAATACAAGTAAACCGATGCTAATATTGAGAATGGCACTCATATAAATTGCCCTGTTGACGCCGATGCACGGTATCAGGTAAAAGCCGCAAACCGCACAACCTATGGCTGCTCCGAGGGTATTTAGTCCGTACAGCAGGCCGACAGATAATGATATTTTCCTCTCGTTGGTAACGTATCGGCGGCAAAAAAGCGGCAGCGTAGTACCCATCAAAATCGTCGGCGGCAATATCAACAAGGCAACAAGCAGTGCCCTGCTCAATGCAAGTAAAAAGAATCTATTAACAAGGTACTGGTAAAAAAGCCGGTAAATATTCTCGCTTAACGAAAAGGCTGCGGGACTCAGCAGGGCCGCCACGCCTATACAAATCTGCACCAGTGAATAAACTCTCAATGGTCGGTTGATGTTTTGACAATATCGGCTGCACAGGTAACTGCCAACTGCCAAACCCGTAAAGAAAATCGCCACCACAGTGCTGACAGCCAGCGTGGTTGCACCGAATACCAGAGACGCTTTTCGTATCCAGCAAATTTCATAGACGAGGCCTGCAAAACCGGACACGAAAAAGCATATTACAGCAATTATGTCTGTACGTGTCCGCACTATTGCCTTTGAGCTGGTTTTTGTTGGTAAAAACATCATATTGGTTTTGAGCGGCGAAGACTCCCGCTGGATTGAATAATATCATTAATTCAGTATTTGCAGCAAGATATTCTTGACAGTTCTGGGGGTGTATTTTAAAATTATATGTTTTTGAGTCGCAGGTTTTTGATATGTCGGAAAAGAAAGAGCACGGTTATCACGATACCCTCAATCTGCCGGCCAAAACGGCCTTCGGTATGAAGGCCAACCTGCTGCAAAAAGAGCCGCAGCAGCGCAAACAGTGGGCCAAAACCGATATATACGGGCAAATTCGCAAAGCCCGCAAGGGCAGGCCAATGTTCACACTTCACGACGGCCCACCCTACGCCAACGGCGATATTCATATGGGTCACGTTATCAACAAGGTACTGAAAGACTTTGTTGTCAAATACAAGACTATGTCCGGCTTCGATGCGCCCTATGTGCCTGGGTGGGACTGTCACGGGCTGCCCATCGAAGCCCGAGTAATGACCGAACTTGGCGATAAGGCACGCGATATGAGCAGGCTGGATGTACGCAGGGCCTGTATGAAATACGCAAGTAAATACGTCAAATTGCAAAGCCTGCAATTTCAGCAACTCGGCATTTTCGGAGATTTTGAAAACCCCTATCTTACGTTTACGCCCGGCTACGAGGCAGGCATCCTCGAGGTATTCGCCGAACTGGTTGACAAGGGGCTTGTTTACAAACAGCTAAGACCCATTCACTGGTCCATACCCTGTCAAACCGCCCTGGCCGAAGCCGAATTGGAATATAAGGACGTTTCATCGCCGAGCGTTTTTGTCAATTTCCCTGTCACCGAAGAAACAACCGCACGGTTAATCGAGCTGGGCCTGATTGACAAAACCGCCGCTGAATCGGCCCAGGTTTGCTTTATGATATGGACAACCACGCCCTGGACACTGACAGCCAATCTTGCGGTGGCTGTTCATCCAGGCCTTGAATACACAGCTATCAGCTACGAAAGCAGCGCCCGGAAATTTATCTCCGTTCTGGCTACAGAGCGCGTTGACCCTGTCATTGCCGCAGGCGGTCTGCAGAATGGACAATACAGCCGCAGCCCAAAGACAGTCAGCGGCCGACAGCTCGAAGGATTGCGATACCGCCATCCCTTTGTCGAACACAATCCCACCGACAAGGACTGCTATATGGTCATACCTGCTGAATATGTTACTGTCGCAGACGGCACCGGAATGGTTCATACGGCCCCGGGACACGGTGTTGAAGACTACCTGTCGGGACAAAAATATGGTTTGGCAATATATTCGCCGGTGGACGACGACGGCTGTTATGACGATACCGTCCCCGAATGGCTGCGGGGAAAAAGCGTCCGGGAAGTTGACCGGACAGTAAGTGATTACCTGAAAGAAAAAGGCTGGCTTTACGCACAAACAGAAATTATGCACAGCTACCCTCACTGCTGGCGAAGCAAGACACCGGTGATTTTCAGGGCCACCGAGCAGTGGTTTATCAGTGTGGACAGGGAATTGCCTGGTGCCGGCAAAAGCCTGCGGGACCTTGCGCTGGACAGCATCGGCAAAGTAAAATGGATACCGGCGTGGGGTCAGAAACGAATTGAGGGAATGCTGCAGTCCCGCCCCGACTGGTGTATAAGCAGACAGCGAAGCTGGGGACTGCCCATACCGGTATTTGTCAACAGCCATAATCAGCCGCTGTTGACTAAAGATTCTGTTCTGGCCGCGGCCCGCCATATTGGCGCAAAAGGTTCGGACAGTTGGTTTATAAATTCGCCGCGCCAGATTCTCGGCGACAGCTTCATACTGCCGGACGGTTTCGGATTTGACGATTTGCGCAAGGAAGAGAATATCTTCGATGTGTGGTTCGAGTCGGGGTGCAGCTGGTACAGCGCAGCCCAAAAGGCCGGCTGGCCTGTACCTGTTGATTTGTATCTGGAAGGCTCCGACCAGCACCGCGGCTGGTTTCAATTGTCGCTTCTTCCGGCACTTGCAGCGCTGGGACAACCGCCTTTCAAAAGCGTACTGACGCATGGTTTCAGCGTCGATGAAAAAGGTATGAAGCAGTCGAAGTCGCTCGGCAATTACGTGAACGCACAGGAAGAAGTAGCCAAGTATGGTTCCGATATATTACGGCTTTGGGTCGCAAGCGTAAACTACCAGGAAGATGTCCGCTGCACCGATGAGTTGATAGGACGCACACAGGATGCGTACAGAAAAATCAGGAACACACTGAAGTTTTTATTCGGCAACATTGACGATTTTGACCCCGACAAAAATGCGGTACCCTACGGCCAGATGTCACAAATCGACCGCTGGGCTATGCAGCAATTGCAAAAGCTTATTGCCGGCGTTACTGAAGCTTACGAAGAGTTTGCCTATCATCGGGTCTTTTCACTTATTTACAATTTCTGTACGATTGAAACCAGCAGCATCTACATGGACGTTTTGAAAGATACCCTCTATTGTCAGCCGGCCGACAGCCCGTCTCGCCGAAGTGCCCAAACAGCTGTCAGCAGGATACTTGATGCACTGGTGAGAATGCTGGCGCCGATACTCGTACACACCGCTGAGGAGGCCTGGGCGGCAATGAAGTTCAAATCAGAGACCGTTGACAGCGTGCATTTGGCCGGTATGCCCATAGTCGATGAGTCAATCGACCGGCAAAGTCAGCAGCAAAGTTGGGACACGATAATGGATATGCGCGACCAGGTGCTGCGAGTTCTCGAAGATTTGAGACGCGAAAAAGAAATTACAAGTAATCAGCAGGCCTGTGTGACTGTTTATTGCAGCAATGATGACCTGGCAGTGCTAAAAGACTTCGGCTGCGAGCAGTTTGCCGCCCTGTGCATAGTAAGCGAGGTAAAGCTGCAGCAGGGCGAGGGTGAAACAAGGGTCGAAGCCGCTAAAAGCACCCATCAGAAATGCCATCGCTGCTGGAACTACTGGCCGAGTGTCGGAACCGACAAGCAGCACCCCGACCTCTGCAGGAGATGTGTTGACGTGGTTGATGTCAGCCGGTGAAACGTTTTTTTTGGTCTGTCCGTATGGGAGCTTTAAGGTGAAAGAAAAAAAGACGATTTGGGATTTCGATTTAAGCAGCGTCGAACAGCTTAAAAAGCTCGCGAGGTCCTTAGGTGTCAAAATTGAGACAACCGAGGACATATCAGTATTGGCCAAACCTGTGCCGGTCGGCAGCCTTGTTGCGCCCAACTGTTTTGCCACCCAGGCTATGGAAGGCTGTGACGGTGACACCGAAGGCCGGCCCAGCGACCTTACCATCCGGCGCTACGAGCGATTCGCCGCCGGCGGCGCGGGTGTAATATGGAGCGAGGCTATCGCGGCAGCGCCTGAAGGCAAGGCCAATCCGCGCCAGCTCTGGCTAAACGACAAAAGCAAAGACCTCTTTGCCAAAATGCTCAAACGCGCAAGAAGCCGCACAGCAGAAGTATTCGGACCCGACCACAGACCCATTATCGTAGCGCAGCTGACCCACTCGGGGCGATATTCAAAACCCACAGGACTGCCCGAACCAATGATTCCGCAGCACGACCCCTACCGTGATGTTATGGTTCCGCAAAATCCGCCTGACAAAAAAGCCAAAAAGAAGCTGCCGGCTGATTATCCCGTGCTGACCGACGAATATCTTGACAACTTACAGGATGCGTATATCAAGGCAGCAAAGATGGCTTTTGACGTGGGCTTCGATGCCGTTGATGTCAAGTCCTGTCACGGCTACCTCATAAACGAGTTATTCGCCTGTTACAAGCGCAAGGGCAAATACGGCGGCTCGTTCGAGAACCGCACGAGAATGCTCTGGGAGTGTGTCGATAAAATTCACGATACCCTCGGCAGCGATAAAATGGTCACCGCCCGGCTGGGCCTTTACGACGCCATCCCCTACCCATACGGCTGGGCTGTGGACAAAAATGACTACAGAAAACCCGACCTGACTGAGCCTAAGAAGCTTGTCGCAATGCTGGTTGAACGCGGCGTGAAAATTCTCAATACCACCATCGCCAACCCATATTACAACCCGCATATTGGCCGGCCGTTCAACGAAGCTATCATCGGCGCCTACCCACCGCCTGAGCACCCGCTTATCGGCGTTCACAGAATACTCACCATCACAGGCCAAATTCAAAAGGCCTTTCCCGATATGGCTGTTGTCGCCACAGGCTACAGCTGGCTGCGGGCACTGCTGCCGTACGTCGCGGCTGCATATAAAAACAAGGGGATGGTCACCTTTATCGGCGCCGGCAGGATGTCCTTTGCCTATCCCGACTTTCCGAAAGACATTATTACCAAAGGCAAAATGGACCGCGAGAAGACCTGTATCGGCTGCAGCGCCTGTACACAGATTATGCGTGACGCCGGCACAACAGGCTGCGTTCTCAGGGACAATGAGGTTTACGGGCCGATCTTCGATTACGGCAGGACCAGTGACAGGGACAATCTCGCTCGCCTGGCTGATGCGTGCAGAGAATGCGGCGATGCGACCTGTCAACAGGCCTGTCCGGCCGGCGTGCAGATACCGAAATTTATCAAAGAATTTCTCAACGGCGATGACAAAGCTGCGTATGAAGTTATCAGAAAAGCGAACGTTTTGCCTGATATATGCGCGTGGCTGTGCCCGATACAGCAGTTCTGTGAGGGTAAGTGTCTGCAGAGCTTTATCGGCGACGGCCCTGTGCCTGTCTCGCACATCCAGCAATTCCTGGCCAAAAAGGCCAACAATAACGGCTGGTCTAAGCTGCGCGTGCCCGAAAAGCCAAGCGGCAAAACCGTTGCCGTCATCGGTGCCGGGCCCGCCGGCCTTGCCTGTACAGTCGGGCTTCTTGAAAAGGGCCATAGTGTAACTGTTCTCGACAGGAACCATCAATTAGGCGGCATTATTGAAAGTGTCATTGCACCGGAAAAATACGGCACCTCGCTGGAAGCTGAGGTCAGGCCCATCTTTGACAATGTCGGCAAAGAACGTCTGACACTGCAGGGCGGTAAAACGTTAAACGCCGATTTCAATCTCGACGGCCTTATCAGCGGCGGCGGGTATGACAGTGTGTTTATAGCGATGGGCCTTGTCGAATCAAAGACCTTGCATCATAACGGCCCAGCAGCCGGTCTGTGGAATGCTCTCGATTTCCTCGCAAAAGCCAAACAGGGCGCGGATTTGCAACTGGCCGGCAAGACCGTAGCTGTCATAGGAGGCGGCAATACGGGTATGGACGTGGCGGGTGTTGCCAAAAAACGTGGCGCCGCTATTGTGTACGTGATTTGCTTCGAATCGTTTTTAACTATGCCCGCCTGGCTCAACGAGCGCCGGAACGCTCTGGCCAAGGACATACACTTTATGAACCTGTTTATGCCCAAGGGCTATGTTGTTGAAAACGGCAATGTCAGGGCCGTTAAGCTCAAACACGTGCGCTTAGCCGAACCCGATGATACCGGTTTCCGTGCCCCTGTCGAAATAGACAATACCGAATTCGAGCTTAAAGCAGACATAATAGTCGAGGCACTGGGCCAGAAGGCGCCTGCTCATTTGAGGGACATTCTGCCGGCAGTGGAACTTACCGGCAGGAATTTAGTTGCGGTAAAAACCGGCGGTCACGCCACCAGCCGCAAAGGTGTATTTGCCGGCGGCGACATAATAAACGGCGGGCTGACCGTCGTTGCTGCAGTAGCGGACGGAATGGCTGCCGCCGAAGAAATAGACGAATTTCTAAAACAAACATAATGTTTCAGGAGAAATAAAAATGTCCGACAAGCCCCTTGCAATCGTCACCGGAGCAAGCCGCGGTATCGGCAGAGGCATCGCCGTTGAACTGGCTAACCTGGGTTTTAACATCGTGTTCAGCCATTTTGATTTCACCGCCGACGGCAAACCCGACCTGGCCCGCGGCCGGCAGACGCAGTCTGAAATCAACGCCCTTGGCACCGATTGCCACGTCCTGCGAGCCGATGTAAGCGATGCACAGGACCGCGCAAAATTAATCGACCTTGCCAGGGACACATTCGGCAGGGCTGACATGCTGGTCAATAACGCCGGCGTGGCACCCTCCAAAAGGGCCGACCTTCTCGAAGCGACCGAGGAAAGCTTCGACAGGGTCATGTCGATAAACCTCAAAGGCCCCTACTTCCTCACGCAGGCTGTGGCCAACTGGATGATTGAACAGAAAAAACAGTTCCCCGACAGACAATTCAGGATAGTCAGCACCGGTTCGATTTCCGCATATACAAGCAGTCCCGGCCGCGGTGAATACTGTGTAAGCAAGGCCGGCATTACCATGATGACAAAACTTTACGCCGACAGGCTGGCTGAGTACGGCATCGGCGTTTTCGAGATTCGGCCGGGCATTATCGCAACCGATATGACCAGCGTGGTCAAGGACAAGTACGACAAATTGATAGCCGACGGTCTTACGCCGATTAAGCGATGGGGTCAGCCCCAAGACATCGCCAGGGCAGTCGGTGCCATTGCCGAGGGCAGACTTGATTTCTCCACCGGACAGATAATCAACGTTGACGGCGGGTTTCATTTGAGAAGACTGTAAAAATCGATTCCAAAAAACAGAACAGGAAACAGATTATGAAAACAAAAACAATCGGCAATCAGAAAATCAACATGCACTGCTATAACACCGTCATTGTTGGTGCCGGCGCTGCGGGAATGAACTGTGCGGTGCATCTTTATGAGTTTATGCATCAAAAAGGCGTTGAAAAACCGGGCGAAAGAATTGCCGTGGTCACGGCGGGTATCGGCCTGGGCGCATCGCGCATGAGCGGTTCGGACAAGCAGACATATTACAAGATGGGCACAAGCCCCGATGTCGCCGACAGCGCCGAAGAATTCGCCAAAAGTCTGACCGCAGCCGGCTGTACACACGGTGACACCGCGCTGGCTGAGGCCATCGGGTCATTGCGAGAGTTTTATCATCTCGTTGAGGTTGGTGTGCCTTTTCCGCACGACCCTATGGGAAGTTACTGCGGCTACAAAACCGACCATGACCCTTACGAACGCGCAACAAGTGCCGGCCCCAAGACAAGCAGGTTTATGAGCCAGTGCCTGCAGGCACAGGTCCAAAGATACGGTATTACCATTTTTGATAACCAGGAACTTGCGCAGATACTTCGCGTGGACGGCGCGAACGGGCCGCAAATTGCGGGCGTTGCAGCTTTGGATAAGACCAGGCTGGCCGAATCCGATTACGCAGTGAACGTATTCCTTGCTGAGAATATAGTGCTGGCCGCAGGCGGACCCGGCGAAATGTATGAAACCAGCGTTTACCCACTGGGTCAGCTCGGCATTCACGGCCTTGCGTTCGAGGCGGGACTTGTCGGCGAAAACCTTACCGAGCTGCAGTTCGGCCTTGCGAGCATAAAATTCCGCTGGAATGTCTCCGGCACGTATATGCAGGTAGTACCGCGTATTTTCAGCACAGACGCAAACGGCAAAGACGAATGCGAATTCCTGACGAACTTTTTCCCCACAACCGCCAAAATGGCAACAGACATTTTCCTCAAGGGCTACCAGTGGCCCTTCGACCCGCAGAAAATCGAGAACCTCCAGTCCTCATTGGTTGACATACTCGTGTTCAACGAAAACCAGAAGGGCAGAAGGGTATTTATGGATTTTCTGCACAATCCCATACCGGGCCCTTCAAAGGAGGATTTCGACCTGAACAAACTCGAACCCGAAGCGCTGAATTATCTTAAGAACACCGGTGCTCTCCAGGACACTCCCATCAAGCGGCTTGCGCACATGAATCCTCTGGCAATAGACATTTACAAAGAAAACGGGATAGATTTGTACTCCGAACCTCTGGAAATAGCAGTTTGTGCCCAGCACAACAACGGCGGCTTTGCGGTCAGCAGGTGGTGGCAGTCGAACATCGCCCATACCTTTGTAATAGGCGAAATGGCCGGCTCTCACGGCGTCAAGCGCCCCGGCGGCTCTGCCCTGAACGCAGGCCAGACCGGCGGTCTGCGCGCCGCAGAATACATAGTCAATGTCTATGGCCCGGACCTGCCCGATTACACGAGTATAAACGACCAGCTTGACCAGCAGTTGAAAAACTGCGTTGACAGACTCAACAGGATGACCGCTTCGGGCGGCAGCAGCACGCCCACAGAGGTCATCAAACAAATCCAGAGCCGAATGACCGTTTCCGGCGGTCATATACGACAAATGCCCGATGCCCAAAAGGCACTGGCCGATGCGGTGGCGCTTTACAAGAAAATAGACACCGCCGGCTTTAAATTAACGCAAACCGCTGATTTGGTAACAGCCGTACAGGCCCGCCACCTTGCACTGGCAAGCGTGGGCTATCTTAAAGCCATTGTGGAACTGCTCAAACAGGGCGAAGGCTCTCGCGGCTCGCACCTTGTACTTTCGCAGGACGGCCTGCAGATACACCCCGATGTAATCGACAAGGCCACGGGCAAACCGCTGAAGTTCAAACCGGAAAACCAGGCCTTGAGAAATTCCATATTGCGGGTATGGATGGACATACAGTCAGGCGATTTGTTCAGTACCGAAACCGTCAGCCCAAGACCGGTACCTAAGGACAGAAAGGCCTTCGAGCCGGCCTGGCGCGATTACAGGGAAGGCAAAATCTACGGCGATTAAAAAAACGAATACAGATAATAACACGCTGCAGCTATCGAAAACACTATCGCAGTAAGCATAACAGCATTCCAGGCGATACCTTTTCCTCCAACGGGCCTGTCACTTTGCAGGAATTTTTTGCTGTTATTAAGCAGAAAGAACGCTATGTAGGCAATAGGCAGAGCCACGCCGCAGATGGCCGAGGCCGGCACGGCAATCCACGGGCCCATATACTTCCACAGAACAACACCCAGCACGCCCGGTGCAGGTATAAGACACCCGAGTTTATACCAGCGACCGCCCGGTTCGACTCCGAACACCTCGCAGGCCGCAAACCCGCAAACAAGCATTTGTAACGTTATGGTGCTCAATGCCATCCCCAGTATCCCCAGGCCGAACACCACTCGCGAAAAGAACACGCTCAATCCCGCCGACTCGAGCATCGACGCCGCCAAAGTCGGCGACAGCATCGTACCTCCCGTGGCAAACCGCTGGGGGTCATATATGGTACAGCCGGTGGCAATAACCATCAGCGATGTCGCCAGTACATACGGCACCAGCATTCCGCTCATAAGGTCAAACCTTGCAAGGCCGCGATGTTCCCTGCCCCAGCCCCTTGCCAGCAGAGTGTAAGGAAAAAGAAACGTCATATTCAACCCAACCGCCGCTGCAAAAGCACCTATCATCACCGAAATGCCACGCGGGTCCGTTGGTATGCTGAAAGTCAGATAGCCCCTGGCCACCTTGCCCCATTCCACTCCGCCGGCAACAGCCCTGCGTATTACCACCACCAGAAAGGCAACGATAATCATCCAGACCATACCTTTGAGGACCTTTTCGTAAATTCGTATTCCTCTGTGGCCTTTGGCATAGTTCCAGCAAATAGCAGTTGACAGAATCAAAAATATTATACCAAGCAACACCAAAAGCAGCATTTGCTGATACCCCTGAGGCTGCCAGCCGGTCACGGCCTTTATTATGTCCTCGCTCATTCCCGCAGCCAACGCATACTGCGGAAAATGCCATACAACCGTTGTCGCTAAGGCCGCAATGCCCCACATCCAGGCCACCGACGGGTGAATAAATCGCTTCATTGCATCAAACGGCCGTATGCCTGTGCACAACGTCTGGTGCGACATCGCCGACAGCATTACTATGCCCAGCAGCATCGCCACCGGCTGAACCCAGAGCAGCTTGTACTGAAGAAACGCCCCTGCAAAAAGCGATGCCATAGCGCTGCCGCTGCCCAGCGTCATTGCGCTCTGCATCCAGCCGGGACCGCTAAGTGACAGGTATCCGCGCCACCGGCCAGGCAGAGGCTTTGACTGCAGCGCAGTTAATTGCTGCTTTTCTTCTGCCAGCGCCTGCGCATCCGAAGCCGTAAACATCGGAAGTCCCCGCGCCAGGTCCGAGTAATCCTGTTCTTTACCTTCCTGATTTTGTCGAGTAGGCATAATATAGTCCCTTTCATGTCGAATTCACCACGAAGGACGCGAAGTTCACGAAGTTAAAGTTAAAGAACCAAATATCTTTTCGTGTCCTTCGTGCACTTCGTGCACTTCGTGGTTTATAATATCATCTATTATTCCACCGCCGATGGCAGAACATAATTCCTGATTTTAACCGGCAATGCCTCAATGTAAAGGACTAATTGATTAAGGAAGGTTTACCCCGTTAGAAAAAAAAGATAGCGAGTGTTGGGTCTAAAGCCCCACCTGAGCTTTCTAACGGGGTTCACGAACCGATTCATCGGGCGAAATGTGCTGGCCCCGTTAGAAATAACTCATCAAGGGGAGCAGTCATATCCTTCACACGGATTTCTAACGGGGCTGGTTTACAAAACAGCTTCATAGTGCTCACAGTTGAATTTTCCCGTTTGTTCGCGGGTAAGAAACTTTATAACAATAATTTACAATCCCACTCGCGGGAATTTATTACCCTGAAGGGTATAAAACTGACACCTTTAATGGAAATTCTGGAAAAAATCCGAAGTGATTCAACGGGGAAAGAACATAAAGAAAGGCCGTAAACGTTATATGTTCATGGCCCTCTAATTTATCCTTTAACTCTGACGAACTCAAGGGGTAGTGCCTTCTAACCAATGCTCGGTTAGACCTGCAACGTAGACCTCTACCGGCTGGTGTTCAAAAGCGAACTTCAAGCGGTCAAATCTCCTTAGAAGCAAGATGTATTGTGTAAACTGGGCCACTAAGACAATAACAAGAATTGTTATCACGACATTGTTTGTTTTCATGATGGTCATCTCGTCAACTCGAAGAGGGTCGGTAGGTAGTGGCTGGCCCTCTTGAACTTTTTTTGATGAACGGTTTATTTATTCAAGCGTTCTTCAAGCCGTTTTAGTCGTTCCTCAAGGTGCTTTATGTACTTATCCATACCAAGCATGTGTGTTTTACGTGCTGACAGTTGCATTTCAATATATGCGTTAAGGCGCTTAGGATCAGTGTACCTTCCGGCATTGATTTCTGGTTTTTTTACAGTTGGGTATGGCACATAAAAAGTCTGCGATTCAGAAGTGTACCACTCAGAGTGATTGGGATCACGCTTGGTTTTTGGAAAGCCGCTCTTTTCTATCCAATCGAACGGTATTGGTTCTAATCCCACATCTTTTTCAAGCTCTGAGAGGCATTTCTCAAAACGTCCCCTAAGCCAACCAACCTGTATGGCTAATTCCATAGACTCATGGTCAAGGCCCAGCACATTGAAAATCATTTCTTCTTCTACCGGCTTTGATGTGGATTCTGTAGTGTCATCTCTACACCCTAATAGAACGACAACAGCAAGAATAAAGACTATTATCAGATTCAATGGTTTCATTTTAATCCTCTTTTTAATTGATATCTGGATATCTGAACCATGCATACTGCCAATCGATTACACCAAAGTATCTGAAGTTCTCTAAGATATTTGTGCCGCCGCTGGGTGGTAAATTATCCATCACAGCATCTCGTAGCATAGCTCCATATCTCAAGTCTTGCCAATAATCATACTCAAACTGATTGTAGTTGACATTTTCTTTATTGGCCATAATACCTCCGAAACTATT
>DATKWV010000222.1:0-29473 GCA_035529405.1 Sedimentisphaerales bacterium
TGGAAGGACGTAATCGAGTCCGTCGCAAAGCAACTACACGCACGGGTACAAAAGCAGTAAAAGACCGCCGGCCGGCCCGAATAACTTTGCCTTAAAAACCTCTTATGTGGTCAGGTGTTTTTGTGCAAACTCCGCAGCGGCCTGCGCCAGTAATTGCCTGCTGTGGCTTACAGCATAATCGAGTGACATACCCTCTTTTTTCAGTGCTACGGCCTGGCTGATGCCCGCGCTTTTATACTCTTGTTCGCTCAAAGCCACAGTGCCTGCCAGCACGGTTACGGCGGTGTCGGTCTTTTTAGCCGCTGCCGCAACTCCCGATACAACTTTGCCATATAATGACTGCCTGTCGAAACATCCTTCGCCCGTAATGACCCATTGGGCGCCGGCAAGTTCCCGCGCCAGATTCGTTGCCTCGATTATTCTTTCGATGCCCGACACCAAGGCCGCATTCATAAATGCCATTGCGCCGGCAGCCAGTCCCCCTGCTGCGCCTGCACGCGGGATATTTATGTCTTTGCCCAACTGCTGTTTCACCACTTCGGCAAGGTGTCTAAGCCCTTCATCAAGCCGGCTTACCATTTCCGGCGTGGCCCCTTTTTGCGGGCCGTAGATTTTGGCCGCTCCACTTTCCCCACAAAGCACCGTTTCAACATCACACAAAACCTCTATTTGGGGCAATTCGAGGTTTAGCGGCGCAATTATTTTTCGTATGCGAGACAGTTGTCCGCCGCCAAGACCGACCGGCTTGTTCTTTTCGTCGAGGAACTGCCATCCCAAAGCCGTCGCAGCCCCTGTGCCGCCATCGACTGTAGCGCTGCCGCCTACGCCCAGCAGTAACCGCCTGGCGCCGTTTTCGGCTGCGGCTTTTATAAGCTGGCCCGTGCCGTAGGTGGTTGTTTTCAAAGGATTACGCTGATGCGGTTCAAGCAGCGGCAGTCCGCTTGCTGAGGCCATTTCTATGACGGCTGTTTTGTCGCAGTCAAACCAGCCGAAACCGGCCCGCACCTTCATCTCAGGCAGCGGCCCTGTTACCTGCCTTTCTATCAAGCAGCCGGTCCTGCCGGCCATCAGGGCCGCAACAGTACCTTCACCGCCGTCAGCCATCGGCCTGACTACGGTTTCAACGCCCGGCGCAACAGCGGCGATTGCGTCGGCTGTTATCCGGCAGGCGGTAACGGCATCCATACAGCCCTTGAACGAATCCAGCGCTATGACAACCTTCATCGCTTTTTGTCCTCAAATCCGCATTTTAGGCCGACTTTAACAGCATTGCATCAAGATTTTCCGATTGCTGTATTGATTCTGAATACCTGCCGGCGTGCCTTCAAAGCAGTTATCAGTACACCCCAGTCTCAGCAGGAGAGCAGCTCTATTTTGAGCAATACTCAAAATCGGGGTGACTGGATTCGAACCAGCGGCCTCCTGCACCCAAAGCAGGCGCTCTAAGCCAAACTGAGCTACACCCCGCAATACAGCATAAATCGCCGGTAAAAAGCAGTATTTTAGCCGACAAAGCGGCCTGTTGCAATAGAATCATACGCGGGCCTGAAAATACACGTTTTTCAGAGGTTATTTCCGGGAGTTGGCTATATCCTGGTGGCGAAAAATAGCTTGCAGATTCGTGATGGTTAGTATATAATGTTCTAAATAAGATTTGTTTGGGGTAAACCGTTGCAATTGACGGTGGCGGAATGTGTATAATAACAGCTGGGCGCTATGACATCAGTTTCCGTTAAAGAAAAAAACAGGTGTTTTTGCAGGAGTAAGTGATTATGGCCGGAATGTTCTATTCATTACAGGAAGTTATCGAGAAGATGCAAACGACGAAGGAGCGAATAGATGAACTGGTCAAGGACGGGAGGCTGCGCGAATTCCGTGACGGCCCGAATCTGCTTTTCAAGGTAAGCGAGGTCGAGACACTTATGTCCGATACGGGCTACATCGCTGCCAGCCAGCATTCCCAATCGCAAGCGCAGGCAGACCAGGAACCGCTGTTAATCGACCTCGAAGCCGGCGAGCCGGCATCGGAGTCGGCGGAGCTGACCGAAGAAGACACTATTGGCGTACCCGCGGAGGAACATATTGTACCCGAAGAAGCCGAGGCTGCCGCTGAGCCGATAGTCGAAATGGCTGACGATATATCGGGCCCGGAGGATTTGGAAGAGATTTCACTCGAGCCGGAATCGGGTGCGTTCGAATCTTCGCAAAAAGGACTCAGTGACGCCGATACCATCCTTGCTGACGAGGGTACGGACCTTCTGAGCGAAACCGACGCTGCAAACCAGACCACTGACGACCTGCTGGGTGCAACGAAGGCCGAAAGCGATGAGGCTTCGCTGGAAGAGATAGAAGGCGATATAAATCTGGATACTTTCGGCAGCGGTTCAGGGCTGCTGGACCTTTCTTTGCAGGCCGACGACACTTCGCTGGGCGGTGTTCTTGACGAAATCTATACATCCGAAGGCGAGCAGGAAAAAGGCTCAAGCGATCTTTCAGCCGCCGGCGTAGCCGCAGAGGCCGAGGAAATGGTCACGGAGGAAGGTCTTGCCGGCGCAGCGGTGGCGATGGTACCGGCATACGCCGAAGGGCCGCCGGACGCCATAAGCAATGCCTTCGGGCTTGTGCTGTTTGTGCCGTTGCTGGTTGTAATATACACTGCGATAGTGGTACTGGCGGCGTTCAACGGCATT
Source organism: Sedimentisphaerales bacterium (assembly GCA_035529405.1). Lineage (GTDB taxonomy): Bacteria > Planctomycetota > Phycisphaerae > Sedimentisphaerales > Anaerobacaceae > DATKWV01. The sequence continues at coordinate 2,691 of DATKWV010000222.1, forward strand.
ACGCCGTTCGTGATGGAGCAGACCAAGGGCATAATCTGGTATATTGCAATCGGGCTTACGGTATTAGCGGCTGTGATTATCGCTGTACCGTTTATGGTGGGCGGCAAAACCGGCGCAAAGCCAAAGGTAAAGGCAAAAGTAAAGGCCAAGAAAGCCAAGAACAAGAAAGCTGCGCCGCCGAAAGCAGACAGCGAAACACAGTAACGGTCTGCATCTTAACGGCCAGCTGGAAGCTAAGGGGTGCTTTCTTGCCCCCAAATAAGCGGCTGTTGGTGATTTGCTGGGGGAATCAGTAAAGTTTACCCTGCGAAAAAATTTTTTAATTTTAATGTTGACGAATATGGTTGGTATAACATAATATGCAAAGTAAGACATAAGCCTGCTTCAGCAGCAGGATACGAATCAGGCTGTATAATGTAATTATTACTGCGACAAAATTCAGAAAGGAAAACAGAATGAAATTTGAAAGTCAGCTTTTGAAAGGTATCGCGCCGGCGGTGGTGCTGGAGATTCTCTCCCGCGGGCAGATGTACGGCTACGAACTAAGCGGGGCCATCGAACAAAGAAGCGGAGAAATCCTGACTCTGGGCAAAGGCACCTTGTATCCGCTGCTTTATAACCTCGAAGCCAAAAAGCTGGTCAAAGGCACATGGCAGACAACGGATTCCGGCAGAAACAGGCGATACTACTCGATTACCGGCAAGGGCAAGGCTCAGCTTGCAAAACAAAAACAGCAGCTGCGCCAACTGACCGAGGGCTTGAACCTGGTCTTCGGCGGCGCACTGGTGCCGGCCTAATAAGGCAGCCACAGATAGGACGGATTTACGCGGATAAACAATAAAGGGAGGCCGAATTATGAACGAAAAGGACAACGATAAATCGTTCGAGAACCTTCCAGCCTGCGCGGCTGAGTTTATAACGCTTGTCATAAAGAAGATGCGCTATCGCAGCAAAGTCCGCCACGAGGTAATGACCGAACTGATTGGGCATTTCGAGGATGAGCTTAAGGATTGCAAATCTGACGATGAAAAAAACCAAAGGGTGGAAAAGTTAATAAACGAGTTTGGTGATGCGAAAGTGCTTGCTGTACTGCTTCGCAGGGCGAAAAAACGCTGTCGGCCGCTATGGCGAACAATCGTTGCAAGAACGTTTCAGACTGTCGGGGTACTGATAGTATGTCTGATTGTTTACGCAGGGTGGTTTTTCACCGGCAGGCCGAAGATTACTACCAATTATCTTGCCCATTCGAACCGTCTGGCCAGACCCGTTGCGGACGAAAGCCTGAATGCCGGCCTGATATACGCACAGGCCGCAAAGGTCTTTGAAAAACTGCCAGATAAGCCGTCCAAACTTCTTAGAAAAAAATATACCGAAATTACAGATGAGGAAAAAGACCTAATACGCCAGGTGTTAAAAGATAATCAGGATACACTGCAAATGGTCATAGCCGGGACGGAAAAGCCGTATTATTGGCAAAAATATGGAAGCGACGGTGACGCAAACGAATTAATCACTGTCCTTATGCCGAACCTTGCAGATTATCGCCAGATAACCTGGGCACTGGGATGGCGTGCATGGCTGAGCGCAGAAGACGGCAGATTCGAGAGCGCCTTTGCCGATTTAATATCGTGCTACAGGTTCGGCCAGCATCTAAGAGGCGACAAGTCACTTATCGAGCAGCTTGTCGGAATTGCCATTGAGGCATTGTCTTTACAGGCAACCCGGGATATTCTCAGCAGGTATGAGGTGGAACCATCTGCGTTAGCTAAGCTGCAAAGCGATTTGGAAAATGTAATTTCCGCCGGCGATTTTGGTATAAGCCTCAAGTTAGAAAGGCTTCTCATTTATGATGAACTGCAGAGATTCTTTACCGATGACCGTCTGGGCGGGGGCCACCTGTATTTACCGAGGTTACGATATCTGTCACGTATGGACCCGCCGTTTATCAGCGGCAAGGATGCTGATTTTCTTGATGAGGCGGCACAGATGGCCCATATTCTCTTTACACACCCGAATAAAAGTCAAACGTCAAGGTCAATTATGCAGTTGTATGACTACTGTGAACGGTTGGCTGCGAAATCCGCTGCACAGGTTCATTCGGAAAAAGAGTCACTCGATACGCGAATCCAAAGGCTTGCGACAAAGAATATTTTCATAGGTACTTTTGTTACTGATATTGGCCGAATAATTACGATAAGCCAGAGAAGTCCTACGGAAGTAAATGCAAACCTGGTAATAATTTCAGCGTTAAGATACAAGCAGCAACGAGGTGATTATCCGGGCACTTTGGAGGAACTGACGGCTGGAGGGTATCTGAAGGAATTACCGATGGATTCCTTCAGTGACAAGCCTCTGGTTTACAGAAAGACCGACGACGGTTTTATGCTTTATAGTGTAGGCCAGAATTTTATTGATGACGGGGGGCAATACGGCAAGGATAAAACGGGCGAAGTCAAACTATGGGCAGATGACGGCGATGCGGTATTCTGGCCGGCGGCGCAATAGAAGCGGGCAGGCCGGTTACAACTCTGAGCCTGCCCGTAATAAAACAATCGAATTATCCGGAATTGCCTGGATTACAAACGCCCGCGGCCCAGGCCCAGGCCCCGCTGAGCCTTTCGCATCCGCCTGCGATTCTTCTCCGAAGGCTTCTCGTAATAGGCATTACGCTTCATATCCCTGATTAAGCCCTCCTTCTCGCAGAGCTTCTTAAAGCGCCTCATCATCTGCTGAACTGATTCGCCGGTACGCGTTTTGACCTTCAACATAAAAAAACGGCCCTTTCATTGCCAGAAAAATCGAAAAAGCTGCTGGCTAAAACTGTATTCTGTTCGTCAAAAACCGCCAACTGCGTTAGCATAAAACCATAGTATACGGTGATTTCAGACTATTTCAAGAAAAAACTTCGGTTTGTTTTTTGTGCCCTTTATACACGCGGCCAGGCTAAAGAAGCCGTAATTTTGCGAACATCAGGCCGGTATTGAACGGTACAAGTAAATATGTTATAATACCACCGGAGGCATTGTCCGAATTTGGAAAAAGTGCGTAATACCCTCAGGGTCACAAAAGAGCGGGCAATACTGGTTGCTGCCACACTGCATACCAGTGCTGCCCGGGATGATTTGGCAGAGCTTACGGCCTTGGCTGAAAGCGCCGGGGCGGTGGTCGTGGACAAATTCCGCCAGAGGATTCGCAAGATAAACGCCGCCTTATACATAGGTACAGGCAAGGCAGAGCAGCTTGCCGAGCGGGTCAGACGGTTCAAGGCGGATGTTATCATATTTGACAATAACCTTTCGCCGGGGCAGATTCGTGAGCTTGAGAAGATTACAGGCGTTAAAGTCATTGACCGCAGCGAGTTGATTCTCGACATATTTGCCACGCGTGCAAAGACCAAGCAGGCCAAGCTGCAGGTGGAGCTTGCGCAGCTTGAATATACCTATCCGCGACTGACAAGGATGTGGGCACACTTAGACAGCGTTGCCGGGGTCGGCGGTGCTACAGCGGCGGGCGTAGTCGGCGGTATCGGCACAAGGGGCCCTGGCGAACAGCAGCTCGAAATAGACCGCCGGCTGGTCAACAAGAAAATCACCGACCTGAAGCGCAGCCTTGCGCATATCGACAAGCAAAAGGTGCTGGAGATCAAGGGCAGAACGGGTCTATTCAAAATCTGCCTTGTGGGCTATACGAATTCGGGCAAAAGTACGCTGCTGAACGCCCTTACAGACGCCGACGCGCTTGTCGAAGACAGGCTTTTCGCCACGCTCGATACCAGGACAAGAAAATGGACGCTCGTGGGGGCAGCAGTGGTGCTTTTAAGCGACACGGTGGGTTTTGTGGAAAACCTGCCTCATCAATTGGTTGCGTCCTTCAAGGCAACACTGGAAGAAGCCATAAATGCGGATTTGCTTTTACATATTGTCGATGCCGCCAATCCGTGTGCACTGCGGCAGATTGAGTCTGTGGATAAGGTGCTTGCCGAAATCGGCTGCGCCGAAAAACCTATCCTGAAAGTGCTGAACAAAATCGACGCGGTTAAAACGCCCGGTGAGCTGGAACTGCTACAGACGCTGTTTGCCGATGCCGTGTCCGTATCAGCCAAAAAAGGCCTGAACCTGGAACAGCTCAATCAGATCGTACACGCAAAATATAAAGGCCAGGAGATTCTTCTGCGTATCAGCGTAAGTGCCTCGAACAGCAAAGTACCGAGCTTTCTAAGCGCTTTCGGGCAAATCGTCACACAGCAGTATTGTGACGGCCTTGTCATAATTGAGGCCAGGCTGGGCCAAAACCAGCTTGCGGCCCTGGAAAGGCTCGGCAGCGAGGGCATCGAAATTGTCCAGCTGTGAACAAATTGCTTATTGATAACGGCCCAAAGATAATCGATAATTCCACCAGCAATGACCGTATGCCTGCGGGCGCAGCCAAAATACAGTTTGACCCGGAATATGTTCACGAATGTCTCAATAATCGGTGACGGCGCGATGGGCACAGTTCTGGCTATGCTGCTGTGCGAGAAAAACATACGCGTTCGTATATGGGGGTATGACGCCGAACAGCTCAAACAGATAGAAGTGTCCCGTGAGAACAAGAAATTTCTACCCGGCTATAAACTTGCGCCTGCGATAAAGTTCGAGGCGCACGACAGCCGGATAATGGACGGGGCCGATTTGCTCGTATCCGCTGTGCCCTGTCAATACATCCGTGCGGTCTTCGGGAGACTGAAGGATTATGTCCCTTCGGGTATCTGTATCGTCTCGGTTACAAAGGGCATCGAGAACGGCACTTTGCTGCGGCCTACTGAGATTATTGCCGGTCTGCTGGGCGACAAGGAAAAATCCGGACACGCTTACGCGGCCCTTTCCGGGCCGACCATTGCCGACGAGCTGGCAAGAAAGCTGCCGGCAACGGCGACGGCTGCGTGTGTGGATGAGCAGCCGGCGGCAAAAGTCCAATACACCTTCTCTGCGAGGTGGCTGCGGGTTTATACAAATACCGACATTATCGGTGTGGAGCTGGCCGGTGCGATGAAAAATATTATCGCCATCGCCGCAGGAGTTTTAGACGGCACAGGGGCCGGCGACAATGCAAAGGCCGCCCTGTTAAGCAGAGGCCTGGCGGAGATAACACGGCTGGGAGTCGCATGCGGCGCAAAGGCTGAAACATTCGCAGGATTAGCAGGTCTTGGCGACTTAGTAACAACCTGTATTTCACCCAGCGGCAGAAACCGTTCCTTCGGAGAAAGGCTGGGCAAAGGTCTGACGGTGCAGCAGGCCCAGCGAGCCACCGAATCGGTTATTGAGGGCATTTCGACCTGCAAATCGGTTGTGACCTTAGCCGGCCGGCACAATGTTGAAATGCCCATTACGCGCGCGGTTTATGAGGTTTTGTTCGAGGACAAACCGGTGGCACAGGCAATTGACGAATTAATGGTGCGCCAGCTCAAAGCCGAATAAAGCATCCCGTGTTTTTCCTGTGTGCCGAAACCAGCCCGTAGGACCATCAAAATTTTCGCGACCCCGGCAAGAATCATCGACCGATAATGTTTCTACAGCTGGCAAACTGAATCGTTCCGTCCCGCCTGGCAGGTCAAATAAAAAGGTTTTATCGGAAGCAGCGATTTAGGCGTCTGCCGGCAGATAGCGTGTTGATTTCAGGTCGATTACTAAGCGTGTGATTTTTTTTGCCGGTTGGCTATCGAGAGGTTTGTTTCCTATATTTTACTTATGGACCATCCGCAGGGTGGATAGAAATTCAGCCTGTGGGAAATTAACTATTTTATTTTTGGATGAGGGGGTAACGGGTTAAGCGATGAACATAATGCAAACGATACCGAAGGGATTTGAATTTCTCAAAAGCCGCGCTGATTCCGGGGGCGGGACATTGAAGCGCAGCGCCAAACATTGCGCTATCGGCCTGGATATGGAAGATAACGTTCTGAAAATGGTTCAGGTCGAAAGCAGCGACAAAGGCATAAGTCTTGTTGCGGGCGGTCATGAAAGTCTGCCGGCTTATGTCAAACCTGATACGGTTGAATGGCAGAAATGGGCCATTGAAGCCATTAAAGGTATAATGTCAAAGGCCAAGTTCCGTGGTAAAGATGTAGTAGCTGCAATGCCCGCAGGGGAAATGTTTATTGAGCACGTGAAATTACCGGCCGGCGGAAACACCGAAGGCGAAAATACGGCTGACGATACCGCCGAGCAATTGCCGGAATCGGTGCTGGCAAAAATAAAACAGAAAATGCCTTTTGAAATTAGCGATGCAATCATAAAGTGCATGCCGACCGAACAGGACAACGGGATTGTGGTAGCGGTCGAACGCGAAAAAATCAACAGACACCTGGCGATATTCGAGAAGGCCGGGGTTCATATCAGGTCTATGGGTATCTGGCCGGTGGCGTTGAAAAAAATTTATACAAGCCTGTTCGGCAGGCGAAAAGACGACAGGAGCGTGGTCATTCAACTGGTTGACGTCAAGGCCGATTGCACAAATGTGGCAATTTGCCGGCACGAGAACCTTCTTTTTGCGCATTCGCTGGCGATAGGAGCAAACCAGTTGGAGCTGGGCAAGGATGAAACAACAACGAAACTGGCCGGCGAATTATCCGGCTGCTGCCGGCAGTTAGCCGCAATGCAGCGGGACTGCCAGGTGGAACGTTTGATTTTCCTTTCCGGTCCGACAGTGGACAGACGTATATACACATCGGTAGCAAAGCAGCTGGAGATACCCTCGCAGATGGGTGACATACTTAAGGCTCTGCAATGGTCGCTGCCGTGGGACCAGGTGGGGATAGACAGAAGGGCATGCAAAGTGAATTGGGCTGCGGCGTGCGGCCTGAGCTTGTCTTAAAAAAGGCGGGTGAAAAAATGCTTAACATAAATTTTGTACCTGAAGAATACATTGAAAACAGCAAATCGTTCAGGACAAACCTGATTTACCTTGCGATGCTTGCAGTTGTTATGCTGGGTCTGGGCGGCTCTTTCGCGATTACCAAGATAAGACAAAGAGGTCTTGCTGCAAAAGAGAAAGTGTTAAATGCGAAAATGGCGGAGGCGCAGGAGTCGATAAAAAAATTCGAGCAGCTTCAGCAGGATCGCTCCAAAATGATGAAGGCGGCACTTACGACAACCGAGCTGCTGGAGCCGGTACCCAGAAGTGTGCTGCTGGCATCTGTGACCAACAGCCTGCCGATGGGCGTATCGCTGTCCAAGCTCAAGCTGGTGCAAAGACAGCCGCAGGGCCAGCGTAATTCGAACAGTTCGGCAAGCAAGTACGCGAGGGTACAGGCTGAAAAAACAAAGACACAATCAAAATCGGCTGAGAAGCTACTGGAAACATCCATAGACATCGAGGGTTTTGCCGCCAGTGACATCCAGGTCGCTGCCTATATACAAAAGCTCGGTGAGTGCGAACTTCTGGATAATGTGTCACTGGTGGAGTCAAGCAGCAATAGCGTTAAATCACAAACGGACAGTTCGCTGAGGCATTTCAAGCTTACGGCCATGCTCGGTACGGATGTTGAGATAACCGCCTCAAGCGTTGAACGTATCGCCCGTCGGTAATGATAGTTGCGGGAAAGGGGACAATTATGACAAGTACCATTAGAAAAATCGTGTTCTTCTTTTTGCTGGCGGGGATACTCGTTGCCGGCTACCGGTATATGATAAAACCGGCAAACCGCCACTTAGGGGAAGCCCAAAAACGGCTTGCGACGAAACAGGCGAAATTAAGCGAGTTTGAAAGAGCCACAGCAGCCGTGGACGACCTGACCAAAAAGCTCGAGCAACTGGAAGAGGCGGTTCGGTTCTTCGAAAGCAAGCTGCCGCCGGAAAGTGAAATCGACCAGGTGCTCAGAGACGTAACGGTAATCGCGCAGAAACACGGCTTAAGGTGTAAAACAATCAAGGCGTTGAAAAGAACCAACAACAACGGCTATGTCGAACAGCCGCTGCAAATGCAGCTTGCAGGCGATTTTAACGCATTTTACTGTTTTCTGCTGGAACTCGAGCAGCTTCCGAGAATTATAAAAATCCGGGAGCTGGATTTGCAAAAGCAGCAAGCCGATGACGGGCAGATACAGGTAGATTTTGTGGTCAGGATATTTTTCGAGAATAAAACAGTCTAAGTTGTAGTTAATAACAATTAAAACCTGTTAGGGAGCTTGACGATGTTATCTTTTCAACAGGAACAAGAGCCTGGAGGCGCGCTCGAGAGCATCGGGGAGGACACACAGGAGCATTCGGCGCCCGAGACCAACCAGCGGCCGGACAGCGAGGGCCAAGAACAGCAGTACCTGTCCGTAAATACAAAAAGTAAAAGCGCACGTAAAACCACGATACTGCTGGCTGCCTGCTTCGGTATCGGCCTTTTGGCTCTTTTGTTTATGATAAAGACCAGCACACCGCAGAAGGCCGCCGCCAACAGCAAAAAGGCCCAGAGCGAACAGGCACAAATCGAAAAGGCCATCGCCGAACTTACCGGCATAAGAACCGAGACCTTCAGCAGTGTCGAGCAAATAGTGGACAAGTTTCACGAGTTTTCACAGGTAAAACAGGTAAAGCTCAGGGAATTGGTGAAGAATCCCTTCAAGACAGAGGTTTTTTTGTCAGGGGCAAAACATAGTGAAGAAACCGATTCCGATATCCTCGCGAACCAGCTGGCGCAGCAGGCGCAGAAGCTGAAGCTGCTGGCAATCATGCAGCGAGGCGAGAACAAATGCTGCATGATAGGCGACTATATCCTCCGCGAGGGCGATTCCATAGGGGGCTTTACCGTTCAGCAAATCAAAGACGATTTCGTGATGCTCCAAAGCCAGTATCAAAATGACAATTCTTTCGGAACACAAATAGTGTTGAGACTGTCGGAATGAAATTTACGGGCTTAAACTGTGAATAAAAAATGTCGGCAAAATGATGTTGAAGTGCCCATACCGGGTCTCAGCGACCTGTATGTTCCGACGGAGACGGCCAAATCCCTTTCGCGTGACATTCTTGATGTTCTTCTGGATACGGGCAAAATCACGCCGCAGATTCGCAACGACTTTCACCAGCTTCAGTCCCAGAAGCGACGTACGAACCCGGAGACATACCTGCTGGAAAAGCGACTGGTAACAGGTGAGGACATCCTCGAAGCAAAGGCAAAGCTGTACGATATGGAGGTTCGGCATATAGACGCCAAGGCCATAGACAAGGAAGTTTTCCAAAAGGCCGGACTGGATATTAATTTCATAAGATGCAATAACATGGCACCGGTCGCAATCGAAGAAGATACTCTCGTGCTGGCAACTTGCGACCCTGCAAATGTCTTCGCAATTGACGAGGTAAAAGCCCATACGCAGATGAACGTCAAGACCGTGGTCTGCAGCGGCGAAGACATCGAAGCGGTGTGCAGTTTGCTTGAGCAGGCCAGCGACAACAGCAACGTTAATGATATTATCAGCGATATGACGGAAGTCGAGGTCGTTCAGGACCAGCAGCGTGACGTCGAAGACCTCGAAAAAATGGCCGGTCAGTCGCCGGTCATTAAATTCGTGAACTATATTATCAGCAATGCCGTCAGGGAGGGGGCCAGTGACATCCATATCGAGCCCAAAGAGAAAATCACCAAAATACGCTATCGAATAGACGGCGTATTGTTCAAATTGATGCAGTCGCCGTTAAAAATGCATCCTGCCGTGGTTTCGCGTGTTAAAATCATGTCCAACCTGGATATTTCAGAAAGAAGACTGCCTCAGGACGGCAAAATTTCGGTTATCGTCAACCGCAGAGGAATTGACCTGAGAATTTCGACACTGCCGACAAATCACGGGGAGAAGGTTGTTATCCGAATTCTGGACAGCAAATCGATTACTCGCGGACTCGAACAGCTCGGTATGGAACCCGATGTAACGGCCACTTTCGGCAAGCAGATAGCGCTGCCGCACGGCATTCTTCTTGTTACGGGCCCGACCGGTTCAGGCAAAAGCACCACTTTATATTCGGCGCTTAACCAAATGGACGGAGAAACATTGAACGTCTCTACTGTCGAGGACCCGGTGGAATATGAGCTGGACTTCTGCAACCAGGTACAGATTAACGAAAACATCGGGCTTGACTTTGCCTCGGCGCTGAGAAGTTTGCTGCGGCAGGACCCAGACGTAATAATGATTGGAGAAATCCGGGATAACGAAACGGCCCGCATCGCCGTTCAGGCGGCACTGACGGGACACCTGGTATTATCAACACTGCATACCAATGACGCGGCCAGCAGTATTACAAGACTGGTTAACATAGGTATTGACCCGTACCTGATAGCCGCCTCGCTGAATGCGGTGCTGGCTCAGCGATTGGTCAGGAAAATCTGTCCCAAATGCAAACAGCCGTATAAGGCCGGCGACGAATTTTGCCGCGGTAATTTGAAGAATTACAAGCTGGGTTCGCAAAAACTGTTTCATGGCGCAGGCTGCAAGCAATGCAGAAACAGCGGCTACACCGGGCGTATTGGTATTTATGAGCTGCTGGTAATCGACGACCAATTCAGGGACCTGATTAACAAGGACCCCTCTGTCAACAATATGCGCCGTGTCTTCCAGGACAGCGGTTCAGATACCCTCTTTCAGGACGGTATAAAAAAAGCAAAGGCCGGCCTGACGACTATAGAGGAAGTGCTGAGGGTTACCGAAGTGTACGGCGACGAAGAAAACAAGGCTGCTGCCAAGAAAACAAACTAAGAACAAAACAAATGCGTATCGGCAGATTAAACTGTTATAAAAGGACTCGCTGTTATGAAAGACATAAAAGCCATACTTGCAAAGGCCATCGACCAGAAAGCCAGTGATATTCACATCAACGTGGGGATGCCGCCGGTGCTGCGAAAGAACACCGAGCTGATAACACTTGACGGCCATAACATCAGCGCCAAAGACGCAGAGGAAATGGTTCTGTCGATGGTCGGGCCGGAAAGGCTGGGCAAACTCAACGAGAACAGGGACCTGGATTTTTCGACGTCTGTTGAGGGAGGCCACCGGTTCCGCGTGAACGCTCACTATCAAAGAGACACAATCGCCATCGCATTGCGGGTAATCCCAAGTGAAGTACCTCAACTGGCCCAGTTAAACCTGCCGGCGATTGTCGGTGAACTGCCCTATCTGCCGAGGGGCCTGGTACTTGTAACGGGGCATACGGGTTCGGGCAAAAGCACCACTCTTGCGGCAATGATAGGACTGATAAATTCCACGGTTAAAAAACGAATAATCACAATCGAAGACCCTGTCGAATACGCGATGGTCAACGATAAAAGCATGATTGAACAGCGGGAGATCGGTTCGGATTGTCCCAATTTTTCATCGGGACTGCGGCATGCGCTGCGCCAGGACCCTGATATTCTCATGGTCGGAGAAATGCGTGACCTGGAAACCACCGGCGCAACAATTACCGCTGCGGAAACCGGGCACCTTGTCTTCAGCACACTACACACAATCAATGCGCCGCAAACTATCGAACGTATAATCGACATCTACCCCGCCGGCCAACAGGACCAGATTCGTACGATGCTGGCGAATACGCTGCAGGCGGTCATTTCACAAACATTGTTTAAGCGTGTGGACAAACCTGGCATGGTCCCGTGCGCCGAAATACTTCTGTGCACGTCGGCGGTCAGAAACTGTATCCGCGAAAACCGGATATACGAAATCCCCAATATTATCGAGACCAGCCGCAAATTAGGTATGCAGAATCTCGACTATGCCATTGTCGATATGTACAACAAGGGTTTCATAGACAGAGAAGAAGCGATTACACGTTCAGGCAATCCGATGAAAATGGACAAGACCTTATCGGCGCCTGATACGCATCAGCCGGTTGCCTGCAAAGCCGGCGTCGGTTGACCGCAGCAGCGTTGAACTGAACCTTTTAACACACTGTTCGAATATGAAAGGCGTGGTCAGATATGTCGGCATCAAAACAAGCTGTAACGGAAAAGTACGGTACTTCGGCTGAAACTGCGGATAATCCCGGTCTGCAGCACGAACTGCAGGACGGCAATTTCGACATCCGCCGCGGCACCGGCTCGTCGGGCAGCGCAAAACCTGCCGGAGTGGATAAAAAACCCAGGTCAAAAAAGTCTCAGGAAACCGCCCTGCAGAAACTGCAGAACTTCAGAATCGAATTCGGCCCGAGCACAAAGGATATTTTAAATTTCACAAATCAAATGGCCGTTATGATCCGTGCCGGCATAAGTCTGCAGGATTCCCTTGAGTCAATCGCCGAACAAACAAAGAACCAGAAATTCAAGGCGGTAATAACCGACCTTAAGAACCGCATTGAGGGCGGACAAAGTTTCTCGCAGGCGCTTGCCGAACACCCGGCCATCTTCAGTAACCTTTATATAAATATGGTTGCCGCCGCCGAACTTTCGGGTTCTTTAAGCGAAATGCTGCAGAAGCTGCTGGAGTATCTCGACAACGAGGCTGAAACACGTTCACAGGTGAAGGGTGCTATGGTTTATCCGATTATTATCGCCGTTATGGCCATATCGGTAACGCTTTTTCTGCTGTGTTTTGTTTTGCCGCGATTCACCGCGATATTCGTCGGCAAGGAACATTTATTGCCGACCCCTACAAAAATTTTGATGGGCAGCAGTGCGTTCCTTCGCCACTGGTGGTTTATTCTGCTGCCGGGGGTCGGGGCCGCAATATGGGGATTCTGGCTGGCGATAGGTACAAAACCGGGCCGGTTATGGTGGGACAAGATAAAGCTGACCCTGCCGCTTATAAGTACCCTGTGCCGCAACCTCTACATAACAAGGGGCCTGCACACAATGGGCGTACTGACTCGTGCGGGCGTACCTATTCTGAACACAATTTCCATAACCGCGCACATATCCGGAAATTCCCTGTATGAAAATATGTGGCTTAGCGTCCATGAGGACGTCCGCCAGGGCAAAAAAATCGCCGCCTCTCTTTTCCAATACAACCTTATGCCTTCAAGCGTGGTTCAGATGATTAGAAGCGGGGAAGATTCGGGCACCATCAGTGACGTGCTCAGGGACCTTGCGGTCTATTACGCCCGGGAACTCAAAACCATTATCAAGACAGTAACGTCTATGATAGAACCTTTGATGATAGTTGCGATGGGTTTTCTTGTGGGCTTTATAGCAATGAGTATAATTCTGCCAATATTCAAGATGTCCAGCGCAGTCGGCGGCAGATAGAATAATCACCGCAGGTGTAAATGAAAATAGAGAGCATGACCATGAAAAGAAGCGCTTTTACATTCGTTGAAGTACTGGTGGCCATATTACTGGTGGGTCTTGCAGTGGCGTCGCTGGTGGCTGCCAACATATCCTTCACAAAGGTCAACGCCGCAGGCGCGGACGTATCCACAGCGGAGTTTCTGCTTGAGCAAATAAGGGAACGCAGTGCCTTAACGGCTTTTGATGATTTGACAAGCCAGACCTTTTCACCGCCTGTTAACGTCGACGGCGAGGTATTGACCGATTTCACCTCCTACAGCCAGGAGGTGGTGGTTGAAAATGTCGAGCCGTCCAATTTAGAGGTTCCGGCGGGGTCGGCTACCGATTTCCTGCGTGTGACAGTAAAGGTTTATTTGAATTCGAGAGAACTTGATTCCGCAGCGTGGATAAGGACCCGCTATTGATACCGGTACAATTATTACTACGGCGCAAGTAATCTCTGGAACAGTATTATGTTAAAAATCCGAAGCACTAAATCCGAAATTCCAAACAAATCCAAAATTCAAAATAAGAATGACCAAAACAACGACGCGGGCAGATAACAATTTTGTCTGGTGGAACAATGCGCGATAAACAGGACATACAAATCAGCAGTCAACGGCATGGCTTTACGTTCGTGGAATTATTGATTGCCCTGACAATAACCGCCCTGCTGCTTACGGCGGCAGCGGTTGCCTTCAACAACTCCGTAACCTGCTACAGAGAGAACAAGGACATATTTGTCACAATAAACAATGCCAGGCAGGCCCTGCACAGGATAACGACGCAGCTTCGTACCGCACAGGCCGTTGACCCCAATGCCCCTGCAAACGAATGTGCGCTAATCACCGCCGAAGGTGACACCATATCTTACCGGTATGACACCACCGCACAGCAGCTTTATCTTATCGACACCTCTCCGACCGGCCAATACCTGCTTTGTGACAACGTTGCCGGCATGACGTTTCAAAAAAATACCGATACCGGTGACGAGGGTGTTTATGTAAAAAGTGTTCTGATTTCCATGACCGTGGAGAGTGAAAACGGCCATATCCGGCGAACGATTTCATCTGCGGCGGTAATCAGAAAGAATTTACAGTGATAACCACAGGTCGCCGCGCTGACCCTTTTTAGCGATTGAGCCATCCGCTGAATGCCAATTCCATCAGGGCCTGGACGTACAAGAGCCTGAAAAAAGCACATTTCTGCCGCTGTTGACTGTACAGGGGGATTTTGGCCGGTTGTTTCTGCAAAAAATCCTTGATTTTTGTGTGTGATTGCATCATATTAAAGAAAGAATGTTTTTTCAGGGCGGTTAGCTCAGTTGGTTAGAGCGCCTGCTCGACACGCAGGAGGTCGTTGGTTCAAGTCCAATACCGCCCAATAAAAAAGGCCCGCTGCAAGCGGGCTTTTTTATTGGAGCAGGTGAGCATTGGAACAGGTGAACAGGCGAGTTAGAACAGTTGAATAGTAGAACAGGTGAACAGCTGATTATTGTGCTCACCTGCGGACTCCTGCTCAACTGTTCAAGTGCTCAGAAAGCAGAGCCGGCGCCTGCAGTCATTACGGTATTATTTACTTTGGCATTGCAGTTTTTGTATATTTGCCGTAAAATCCGGCCTGTTCGGCCCATGTTTTCCAGCAAGCTGACAACATCAGCAATAACACTAAAATGGCTGACCTTATAAGGAATATAGAATGACCAAGTCATCTGCCAAAAGCAATAACCGCGGGGGTAACTCTTTATCGACCAGGGCCATACATGCCGGCGAGTCGAGAAAAAAATATGCCGATTCGCTGACCACACCGATAATTCAGACCTCCACATTTACGTTCCAAAACAGCAGGCACATCGAGCAGTTCACCAAGCAGGGCAAAGAGCACTTCGAATACGGCAGGTACGGCAATCCTACCGCTAAAATAGCCGAGCAGCGCCTCGCAAACCTCGAAGGTGCCGAAGACTGCGTTGTTTTCTCCTCCGGGATGAGCGCTATAACCACCACCATCCTTACCCTGGTGCAATCGGGCGACCATATTGTTATTACCGATGACAGCTACAAAAAGACACTGGAATTCTGCCAGTCTTACCTTAAACAGTTCGGCGTGGAGTGTACGATTGTTCCGTTCGGAGATTACCAGGTGCTCGAGAAGGCAATAAAAAAGAACACCCGTTTCATATTCTCCGAATCGCCGACCAATCCTTATCTGAATATCTTTGACCTTGTCAAAATCAAAAAGATTGCAGACAAGCATAAAGTCCTGACGCTCATAGACAGCACATTCAGCACGCCCGTTAACCAGAGACCCATCGAGTTCGGGATGGACCTTGTTCTGCACAGCGCCACCAAGTACCTGGCGGGGCATAATGATATTCTGGCTGGTGCCGTACTTGGAAGAAAACAGCTGGTTGACAGGATACGTGACCTTCACAAGTCAATGGGCGGCCTTATAGACCCTCATTGCTGCTACCTGCTGCTGCGAGGGCTCAAGACGTTCCCCCTGCGGGTAAAGAAACAGAATGAAACCGCCTTAAAGATTGCTGAATTTCTCCAGGACCACCCGCGTATCAGCAGGGTTTATTATCCCTTCTTGAAAAGTCACCCGCACTACAAAATAGCAATCCAGCAGATGGCAGGCGGAGGCGGAGTGGTAACATTCGAAATAAAAGGTAATCTCAACACCGCCAAACGATTTCTCGATGCGCTGAAGTTATGCTATATCGGGCCCAGCTTAGGCGGTGTTGAAACGCTTATTACGCACCCCGCCCTGGTAAGCTATTACGACTATTCGAGAAAGCACCGATACGAATTAGGAATCACCGATACCCTCTTCAGGCTTGCCGTGGGCATTGAGGATGTCGAGGATTTGATTAAGGACCTCGAAAGGGGTTTGAAACAATAACGGGATTTGCTGCTTATACCCTCGCGCAGCGTTATTGCCTATACCGTAGATGCCGTTAATGTAATACACCTACAACAATTGGCCGTCAGGCAAAGCACCATTTCTCGAATTGGGTAAAGACCTGATAATAATTGATTAAAGCAGGCTTTTGCCTACCTTTTCTGTCAAACAGTACATCTCCAAAAATAAGTGATAGCCCCGATACACAAAACCGGAGTTTTTTGCGATTATCCAAACAGCATCAAAGACAACTTCGTGCCCTTATAGCGCTTTTTGCCGGCGGCCCGACTTTTCGAGGCTGCCCGGTACAGTTGCAACAGTGGTGCGGTCAGTTGAGTTGAAAAAAGTATGTCAAAAGGCCGGGAATGAAAAAATATTCACTGGTTACATACCTGTTTGCGGTGATGTGTTTTTTAACCGGCTGCACGAACTACTGGTATCAGGAGGGCAAAACCTTCGACCAGTGTAAAGGCGACTACGGAGAATGTTTCAGCCGGTTACAGGAATTTTCGTCTTTGCTGGAATTCGGTGACTACGAATTCGGATTTTTGGAAAACTGCCTGGGACAAAAAGGCTACAGGCTGGTTACGGAAGAAGAATTACCCTTCGAGGTCAAACGCCTCGAACCCAATTCGTCTCTTCACTGGCGATTACAAGGCGTGGCCGGCACATTAGAAACACCCTGACGGCATTTATGCAAAATCGGTATCCATACACGTGGTAATACCCGCTGGATGCCGTCGCGCTTACTCTCAGGCCCGCCAGCGCTTCTTACATTCTTGACAATTCCCGGTACCGCTGTCAAAATAGCACATTCGTAAATAAGGTGATTTATGTGTTACAACCACAATACGTCCCCGATGTCAAAGTCGGTTTTGATACTATTGCCTGCGGTTATCCTGATTTCAGGCTGCAGCTATACAACATTGCAAAAAGGCAATGGGTTTGTGCCTGAGACGGGCGATTTGCTTTTTCAGGACCTCGACTGCGGCAGTATCTGCGATGCTATCGAAAGCGTGACAACCGGGTTTGCGGGAGCGGATTTTTCACACGTGGGCATTGTCGCAAGAGATTCCAGCAACCGGGTAATAGTAATCGAAGCGATGTCAGGCGGTGTGCAGGCCGGGCCGTTAAACGATTTTCTTGACCGTAGTTTTGACGCCGATGGCAGGCCGAAGGTCGCGGCAGGTCGGCTCAAGAAGCCTTTCCGTAACCTTATACCTTTAGCACTCGAAAAGGCCCGCCAGCTGGAGGGAAAACCCTACGACAAACTTTTTGTTATCGGAAACGATGCTTATTACTGCTCGGAGCTGGTTTATGAAATCTTTCTTGGCGCCAACAACAATGAGCCGGTCTTCACTCTACATCCAATGACGTTTAAGGACCCCGAGACCGGGATTATTTTGCCTGCCTGGCAGCGGTATTTTGCACAATTAGGTAGGGCTGTACCCGAAGGCCAGCTTGGAATCAATCCCGGCGGTATCTCCCGTTCGCCGTTTTTGACCATTGTGCATCTGTACGGCATACCGGATGGTTGGCAGAAAACGGCCAAAACAGCAAAATAGTGCTAAAATTCGCTTTCGGCCTTATATTTCTGCAAGACCGGGCCGATGATAATAGAAATATATGCGCTCGGTGAAGCCGGTGCTTCACGTAAGAGCTGATTTGCAAATAAGTTACGCTGCTTTTTTCAAGAAAAACGGTTATGAAACCTGACCCCGCTAAAATGAAGGATTGGCAAATTGCCGAAGCGTCGCAAAAATCTATGAAGCCGCTGCAGAGGCTGGCTAACGACCTTGAATTAAGGGACGGTGAACTGCTGCCCATCGGCCAGCAGATGGCAAAGGTCGATTTCGCTAAGGTACTTGACCGTCTGGCGGGCCACAATACACCCACAGCCAAGTACATAGACGTTACCGCGATCACCCCGACACCACTGGGCGAGGGAAAAACCACAACGGTAATCGGCCTTATTCAGGGTCTGGGCAAATTAGGCAAACGCGTAACCGGCGCAATCCGACAGCCAAGCCACGGCCCCACATTCAACATCAAAGGCTCAGCCGCCGGCGGCGGCCTGGCCCAGTGCATACCGTTAGTGCCCCTGTCCATCCGCTTTACAGGCGACATCGAATGCATAGCCAACGCTCACAACCTGGCGATGGTGGCATTGACCGCCCGTATGCAGCACGAAAGAAATTACGATGATGCCCGGCTGGCAAAAAGCAACCTTAAACGTCTGGACATCGACCCGGAGCGTGTTCAGCTTAGATGGGTTATGGATTTTTGCGCCCAGGCGCTGCGCAATATCACCATCGGCAAGGGCGGCAAAATGGACGGTTACGAGATGGAATCGGGTTTTGACATCGCTGCCTCAAGTGAGCTGATGGCGATACTGGCTGTGACCAAAAATGTCAAAGACCTGCGACAAAGAATCGCGAAAATGGTCGTTGCTTATGACAAAAAAGGCAGCGAAGTTACTACCGCAGACCTCGAAGTTGACGGGGCAATGACAGCCTGGATGCTCAATACCATTAACCCCAATCTCATACAAACCATCGAGGGCCAGCCTGTATTCGTGCACGCCGGGCCGTTTGCCAATATCGCCGTAGGCCAAAGCTCTATCATTGCCGACAGGCTGGCTGTGAAACTATCCGATTACCACGTAACCGAAAGCGGCTTCGGCGCCGATATAGGGTACGAAAAGTTCTGGAACATCAAGTGCCGGATATCGGGTCTTCGGCCGAACGCAGTAATTCTGGTAACAACCATAAGGGCACTGAAAATGCACGGCGGCGGCCCGCTTGTCAAACCGGGCATGGCCCTGGCTGAAGAATATATAAAGGAAAACCTTGCTCTTGTCGAGGCCGGCTGCCAAAACCTCGTTGCTCATATAGACATCGTCAAAAAAAGCGGTATTCGGCCCATAGTCTGCATAAACGCCTTTGACACGGATAGTCGTTCAGAGATTAAGCTTGTCCGTAAAGTTGCCGAGCAGAACGGAACGCCGGCTGTGTGCTCGCACCACTGGCTCAAAGGCGGCGAAGGCGCTATCGAATTGGCAGGGGTCGTTGCAGCCGTATGTGACGAAGAGCATGAATTCAGGTTCCTGTACGATATGGAGACACCCTTAAGAAAAAGAATCGAAATCATTGCAACAGAAATTTACGGCGCAGATGGTGTAACCTATACCCCCACGGCCCTGAGAAAAGCCGAAGAATTCGAGGCCAAACAGCATTATAAAAAGCTGGGAACCTGTATGGTCAAGACACATTTAAGCCTCTCACACGACCCCAACCTCAAGGGCGCACCGGCAAACTGGACCCTGCCTATCAGGGACTTTCTTATATATAAGGGTGCGGGCTTTATCGTACCGGTGGCCGGCGACATCAAGTTAATGCCGGGAACAGCTTCGGACCCCGCCTTTCGGCGCATTGATGTTGACACCGATACGGGGAACGTAACGGGACTATTTTAATCTGGCCAAATCCGGAAGCTGCATTTATACTTAACCTAAGTTTTTCAAATGGAGTCTGGGCAATGGCAGCTAAAATCATTGATGGACGCAAAATCGCCTCGCAGATGCAGGCTGAGCTTGCAGCAGAGGTCGAAAAGCTAAAGAAAACCAACATCACACCCGGCCTGGCGGTAATCCTCGTCGGTGATGACCCCGCATCACAATCATACGTGGCCGCCAAAGAAAAAGCCTGCGAAAAAATCGGCATTTATTCCGATGATAACCGCCTGGCGGCAGATACCAGCCAGCAAAATCTAATCGCTGTTATAAAGCAAAAGAACAGCGATAAGAGGATACACGGTATTTTAGTCCAGCTTCCGCTGCCGGCACATATTGATACATCGGAGGTCATTTTGGCCATCGACCCTGCTAAGGATGTTGACGGCTTTCACCCGGTAAATGTCGGCAAAATGGTTGCCGGGCAAAAGACCTTTCTACCGTGCACTCCTCATGGCATTATTCAACTGCTGGCGCGAAGCGGTGTAAGCATCGAATCGGCACATATCGTAATTGTCGGCAGAAGCAACATTGTCGGCAAACCGCTGGCGAATATGCTCATTCAGAAATCGCCCACAGGCAACGCTACGGTAACAATATGCCATACCAAAACAAAGGACCTTGCCCATCATACCCGTCAGGCTGATATACTCATAGCCGCAGCAGGCAGGCCGAACACCATCACCGCTGATATGGTCAAGCAAGGCGCCGTTGTAATTGACGTGGGTGTAAACCGTGTTGATGACCCTGCTGTTGAAAAAGGCTATCGCCTTGTCGGCGACGTGGATTTTGAAGCGGTCAAGGAAAAGGCCGGGCTTATTACCCCCGTACCCGGCGGCGCAGGGCCTATGACAATAACCATGCTGCTGTACAATACCGTCGAGGCAGCTAAGGCCGCGGCTGCGAAAGTTTAGGCTTTTCGCCACGTGACAGCCCGTTAAGCGTATCGGGGTGGGCGGCTCAGGTAACGCTTACAAGGCGCTGTCGGCAACAGGCAATAATCGTCACCGGCATACGAGTTTTAATTTCCGCCCAGGCGGCACCCCCCCAAACATCTTCGCCGCCCGGGCAACCTGGGGTTGTTGGCTGGGGTAAGCCACACTAATTTTGCCAGATTTAGCAGAAGTATCGAATAATTCACTGACTTTTGCACACCTTTTCCCCCCAGCAGTGACAACGTTCTGTCACCCTGAGTTAAAAAACGTGCAAAATCCAGGCAGATGCGCTGGAGAGTGGCCTGGTTGAGGGGGCAGCGGACGATGGTTTTGAGCAGGGCTGGCGGATTTATATGTTTTGCTGTGAATTTCTGGTGAGCAGAATACCGCAGAATCGCCAGACCTTTTCAAACTCAGGATGCGACAAGTACAGCGTGCCCAATACGGGGTCGGCAATTATCAGGCCGGCATCAGTTACATCCAGAACCGCCACACAATGGTCCGATAGAAATGAGTCCTTTACAACCACAAGTGCCGCATCCGCGGCCTTCAACTGGTTGGGTGATTCAAAATAGCGCCACTGGCATTCAAGGCCCTGGGCGGCATATTTTCGCTGAATGGCCTGGTAAAGGCAGTGCGGCAAAGTTCCGGTTACGGGCGCCGAGTGAGAAAGGACAGCGAGTTCACCTTCCTGTGCTCTAATACCCAATTTAGCAAGTGCGGTGACCGCCGCAGCCGGTCCACAAGTGTAATCGGTCGTCTGCAGACAAACGCCGCCGGTGCCAAATTTTGTCTCAAGGCTGTATAAGTACCCGCGAATAACGGCCGGCACAGCAAAAGGCAAAATCGCCAGGCGCACCACAGCGATTAGCATGGCTCCACAAACTATGAGCTTTTTGACCCTGCTGTGCAGACGCGAAAGCGGCGTAGTAAGGCCCATAGTGATTGCAAAAGCCAGAACAACAAACCTTACGCGGCCGGCTGTAACCCAGCAAAACGGCGGGTTAAAGGCCAGTGAATTGAACATTGTCACGGCAACCTGGGCGGCAATAAGCAGGAAAGGCAAAAAATAGCCCAGTGTCCAGAATGGTTTTCGAAGGCGTGAGAAAAGCCAGCCCAGAACAATGCCGCAAACAGCTACGATGCTGACACCAACGGTTTCAAATATACCCGTCATTTATCCCCCCTCGCTAAGCTGAGCACCATTTCCAAGTGAATTTACTATAGCACAATCGGCCAGCAAAATCAAGAAAAATCTTGGAGCCAGCGGGTACCAGCGGCGCCGGGATGCAAAAAGGCCCTTATTTAGCAAAAAGGAATGGTCGCGAAAAAAGCGTATAGCTTGAAAAAAACGAAAATCAATCAAAATTTTGGCTAAAATTCCGGTGTATTTGGGGCCTGGAACGGCGTTTGTGGTCCAAAAACGCGGATTTGGCCTCAATCAAAACCGTCCGCCCCAAAAAAGGGGCAGAAAAGCAGCGTTCAGCGGAGAGCGGCCCTTGCACGATTTGACAGCTTTTTTTTCGAGCACCAGCGGCTTACCTGTCTGTGAGTTAATCACTGCATATTACTGAGGTGTTTGCGGGCCTTTTGCAATTTTTGCAGGAATTTGTCTCTTCTAAAGGCTATAGTCCATTTCCGCAAAATAATCCAACCCCCAAAGCGAACCAGGTGGTTGCGCCACGAACGATACCACCACCTCCAGCCCAATCGGATGTTATGCAAAAAGAATAAGAAACTGGTGAACCAGAGAATATTTACGGGCACCAGAAACATGTATCCAAATTGATAGAACCTGCCCATAATTCTTCTGCCGCCCTGCTGCATCTGTTCAGAACTCAACGGTTCATCGGGTTCAAACAATGGGAAACTTCCATCATAATATTCCCAGCCAATATCCTCAAGGGGGTAAATTCGCTTCTGTCTTTGCAGCCTGTCCCTTAATTCCGTACCCGGAATAGGCACCGGCAGCAGTATCTGTATTGTGTCAATTTTTGCCTTCCAGATAAAATCCTTGTAACACCTTGCCCGTTCATTGGCAGACATTTTAAAGCCGCTATTGTCCTTAAGAGGATAGCAGAAGATAAACATCCCATGCACCCAAAACCCGGATTTGTGAAACATTCTCGTCATCGAAAGCATATCGGCCGAGCTGATATGCTTGTTCATGGCCTGCAGTTCCTCCTCGATGGGGGATTCATAACCGATGCATATCATTCTAATGCCGGCATCCCTCATAGCAGAAAGCAATTCCGAGTCTGTGGCCTTGTCCAGTCGTATCTGAACGGTTATCCGGAATCGTCTTCCGATACTTCGCTGGTAATTCGCCAGTATCCTGCAGAATCTTATAGTTTCGTCTCGCTGCTGGCCGAAAAGGTCGTCAACGATGAAAAATCGCCTGGCATTATATGTCTCCACAAGAAGGCTGATGTGCTCAAGTAACCGTTCGGGCTCGGCATGCCTTGGTTTGCCCTTAACGGTACAGAACTCACAATTCATGCCACAACCTCTTATTCTTTCGACAGGGTAGAGCTTAATTTTAGCATAGCGTACCAAAGAAAAATCCGGCAGCGGCAACTTGCTAAAGTCCGTTTGAGGCTCTCTGTTCGGGGTAAAAAAAGGGTTGCCATCTTTCAGATATGCGATGCCCTTCACTTGGCCTGCATCTCGATTAGCAACTATAGCCTGCAACAGTTCCCTGATTGTTTCCTCCGCTTCGCCGAGAACAACATAGTCAATGCCTCCAGATAGCGCTTCGGGTATGGTCTCTTCGACCAAATGCTGTCCCCCTGCAATAGTTATAATACCCTGTTTCCTGTAGAAATTCGCTATTTGATACAGCCTGGGGATGGTGCTGGTCAAACCCCCGTATAATCCAATTACATCCGCCGGCCTTTGCCTCTGTAAGAATTCATGGTCGGCCCCCACTGTGTCCGACCGGGGCCCGAATTTGCCGAGATTGTTTTCATCAATCACTTCAACGTCCCATTGCTCCATTTTATTCACGGCACTGGCCACACAAACAGGACCTAGGGCCGTTGTCTTTTTGGCTATACGCGAATAAATATTAAAGGCCGGGTAAGCTGGAATAACAATCCTTAACCGATATCTTCTCTTAGAGTGATTCAGCATAATAAAACCCTGTCAATATCTTATCTACGCGAAAACAAAATACTTTATTGGAGGATGAGAATCAAGAAGTTTGTGTTGAACTTCTTTGTTTTCTTAAGCCCCAGTCTGGATGTTTTAGCTTGTACTGATTTCACAGTTCGGCCAGGTTAATCGGCTACATCTTTGGTACCGACCGGAACATAAGGCGGCGAAAGATTATTCTGTGTGTTTTTACTGCAATTTGATTGAAAATAGAGGGATACTCTAACTGGAAGTGTATTACCACAAAGCTGTTATAACACCTTCCAGCCGGATGTCATATTAAAAAAAGTACTTTGAAACAGGTTTGTTTCCTGCAGATATACTGATTGCAATAGCAGTTAAAGTCCGAGACAATGGCAACTATGAAATATCGCATTAAAACGTTCGAACCAGTAAGGTCCGGGTGCCTATATGTATAATTCAAGCACTCACAGTTCGCTTGCTTTCCTAACGACTCAATTTGACGGGACAGGAGGTACTATAAAGACACGTGAAGAAGATTTTTTTGTTGAAGAACTGCCTTTATACAAACCCTGCGGGGAAGGAACCCATATTTATGCCCTTATTGAAAAAAAGGGAATAGCTACAATGGAAGCGCTGGCCCGTATTGCCCGTGTGCTGGATATATCCCGCAGAGACATTGGCTTTGCGGGTCTGAAAGATGCCCGGGCTGTTACACGCCAGTGGATTTCTGTAGAGCATTTAGCTCCGGAACAATTATTAAGCCTTGATACTCCCAATATTAAATTTATTCAAATTGCCCGTCATACCAACAAAATTAAATTGGGTCATCTTGCCGGCAATCGTTTTGTTATTCGGCTTCGTAAAGTTAATCTGCCTCCAAGACAGGCGGTTGAAGCAGCTGAAAACATCATGTCTGTACTGGTTCGCAGGGGTGTGCCAAACTATTTTGGTGTACAGCGGTTTGGCCATCGCAGCGATACACATCTATTAGGAGAAGCAGTTTCCAAAGGTAAAATTGATGAGTTTGTTGATTTGTTCCTCGGGCGGCCGGAAAAAGAGGATTCACCGACATTTGCTGCTGCACGAGCATCTTACGACAAGGGCAATTACAAAAAGGCCTATGATACGTGGCCCTATCCTTTTGCTGACCAACGTCGAGCATTAAAGACTCTTATTACATCCAAAAGCAGCAAGGGAAAAGCTTATAAGGTTATAGACAAGCATCTAAAAAGTTTTTTTGTCTCAGCATATCAATCGGACCTCTTCAACCAGGTACTTGCCGCCCGTATGCCTGACATTGATAAACTTTTCGTCGGTGATATGGCTTATAAGCATATTAATGGGGCCTGTTTCCGCGTCGAGGATGCCATATTGGAACAACCCCGCTGTGACGCCTTTGAGATTAGCCCCACCGGGCCTCTGCCGGGATTTCGTATGACTAAATTAACCGGACCGGCAGGCAATGTTGAGAACCCGGTATTAAACAGGGCAGGATTTAAAAACAGAGACCTTCGGCAAATGAACCAATATGGTGCCCGGGGAGCTCGCCGGGCTTTGCGTTTTCAGCCCCACCATCCCCAGGTTACCGCTGGAGAAGATAAATTCGGGCCTTATATGGAACTGCAATTCGAACTTGATTCGGGCTGCTATGCGACTTCGCTTATTCGAGAAATCTGCAAAACCGACAAGTCCACACCGCGTGCAATCCCGGCTGGACCTGAAACCGATTGATTTTGAAAAAAAGAATCCATAAAAAAGGCCCCCCTTAGGGGGGCCTTTCGGTTCTTAAGCATTATTATCTGCTTAGCAGGGAGTCACATTCGTTGCACATGGACCTTTTTTGCCTTGTCCGACCTGAAACTCAACCTTTTGGCCTTCATCGAGTGATGAATAGCCATTGGTTTTAACCTCCGAGTGGTGGACGAATAAATCAGCGCCTCCATCATCCGGATTAATAAAACCGAATCCCTTGGTCGAATTGAACCATTTTACCGTACCTATACTCACTTGTACTTCTCCTTGGCCTGTTTACAGGCCACATAATATAGTATCTCTCATTGTTAATTTATTGGGGGATACTCCTGAGAGATGGAAGAATATTCACCACCAAAAACTCCACTATAACATAATAACCGAATAACGCAAGAAAAAAATTTATTTTTTGTCGAGAAAAACGAAAATTTAGTTTTCCCGCTGTTTGGCTTCGAAAACAAGGCCTCAGCACATACCTTTTTCTTCATCTTATCGCATGTAAAGAAATTGGCATAAGTCATTGGACTCTCAGGAATTATCTGTATAATTGCTTATGCCGCAACCGGACGTATGAAGTCTTACACCTCGCTGTCAAGGCGATAAAGGCGGAGAATCACATAAAGTGGCAAATTCACTGGCTGATAATCTGAAAGTACTAAGAAATGTCTCTTCTAAAAGGACCCTGAGGCAAATCAAATCATGCCTTGTTGGTTTGACAGGTTTTAAAATACAAAATAAAAGCGATGGAGTTGTTTGTCCATATTGGGGGCTTTTTATTCAGACAGCAAATAAACTGCCAGGCAAATATCTCGACAAGATTCGCAGCGTTATTTACCTGAAGGATTTTGCTGATATTTCCAAACCGACGAGCGCAATTATTAAATTAGACCCAAAAGATTATATTAAAGTGCGTAACCGTTGGGTTCGAGCTGTCAAAATTAAAGGCGTATCCAGTCGAGTTGTCCTGATTAAAAAAGGCAAGCTTCGCCATATTCGACTGCCTGGCAACGGCAATATCCCATTTCTGATTCCATATACGAATCCCGATGGAACGATAGAAGACTTTAGATTCGATGTGGGTGAACCCTATAGAGCAAAAAGGTTCCGCAGTGTAATAAATGAAGTTGTCCTTACACAATATGCATTATCACAGGGGCGGGCAGTGATGTTGCCTATTGGTATGGGGATATATGAGGACAATGAGCTTTTGTATAAAGGCGAGCCGATAGCTTTTTCTATCTGGGGCGTAGAGCATCCCGAGGATTCAAGATCTGGAGATGAATTAGACGCCGGATATTTTCGTATGTTAGATGAAATTGAAGTTGCTTCTTCGAAGAAAGGGGGCTGGAACATGT
>DATKWV010000223.1:0-12922 GCA_035529405.1 Sedimentisphaerales bacterium
TACTATCGCCTTCCAAACAAAAGCCTGGTTTTTGGTTAATCACACCAGTAGCGCTATAGGGCTTTTGCCTACAGAAGAATCAGGCTTAACACTAATTGACTTCGTCGGTTCCGCAGGTCAACATAAAATTTGGCGGGCCGGAAAAAGACCGCCATCCTGTAGCAGGTCAGGTTCAGAGTCTGGCTTGGCCAAAGGCTGGGAACTAAACCCGGGGCAGATTCGTATCAGCAATGTTTTATTCGCAGCAGCGCTAATCCAAAAATAATACGGTCGATTATAGAGAATGTATTGATGTTGCGGCCAAAAAAAGTCACGGATCTTAACACCGATTCAGAAATTGTGAAATCTGACTGTCTGAACGAAAAATCCGGTTTCGACCCGACCATTAACCACACATCTCTTAGAAAAACGGGAATTGAACCTCTCGGGGATATTCCCTGGGGCACACATGTCTGCCAGTTTTATTATACAACGCAAGACCTGATTAACACTCTGGTACCGTATTTTAAGGCCGGGCTGGAGAATAACGAGTTCTGTATGTGGGTCACTTCGGAGCCGTTAGGTGCCGAACAGGCAAGGGCTGCCCTGGAAGACAAAATAAACAACCTGAACGACTATATCCGGAACGGATGTTTAGAGATACTTGACTACACCCAATGGTATACGAAGTCGGGCCGTTTTGACGCCCACAAAATCATAAAAGGCTGGCAGCAGAAAGAAAAACAGGCACTGGAAAAGGGTTTTGAAGGTCTTCGTCTCAGCGGAAACACTCTCTGGCTTGACAGGAATACGTGGGCGCAGTTTATGGCTTACGAAGCAACCGTGGATTCTATCATCGGCAGCCGCAGGATGCTGGCACTTTGTACGTACAGCCTTGACAAGTGTACGGCAGCGGATGTTGCGGACGTTGTTGTCCATCATGATAGTGCCCTTGTCAGCCGCAACGGCAGATTGGTACTTATCAAAAGGCACGGTCTGACCAGGGCCGAGATATTGTTGCGAGAAAGTGAGCAGAAATACCGCACGTTAGTCGAGACAATGAACGAAGGTCTTGGTATGTTAAACGAAAACTTTGAGTTTACATTTGTCAATAATCGCGCTGCAGAGATTTTACGGCTCACACCCAATAAGATGATCGGTCATAACATTACCGATTTCCTTGACGAAGAAAACAAAAAAATCATAGAAGGGCAGATGATACTGAGACGCAAAGGCAGTCAGGAAAAATTTGACATAACCTGGACCGGCAGAGACGGCTCCAAAGTTGTAACAATGGTTTCTCCCCAACCTGTTTTTGATGAACACGGCAACTTTAAAGGCTCGCTTGGGACAATTACCGACATTACCGGTCGCAAGCAAATAGAGGAAAGATTACGTCAAAGTCAGGCCCGTTACCGCGCTGTAATCGAAAACCAGAGCGAATTAATCTGTCGATACACACCGGACTTGAAGCTGACATTCGTCAACAAGGCCTTTTGTCGCTGTTTCGGTAAAACACGCCGGCAGTTGCTGGGCCGGAGTTTGTTGACGCTGATTTACGGACGGGACCACGAACAGGCAACAAAGATCGTAGCCACCGCTTCCTCAGAAGACCCTCTCAAAACCGGCGAAATTTGCATGGTTATGCCTGCCGGAGCAAGCTGCTGGATCCGATGGACAGGCACGGCCATATATGATGACAGCGGTCGTTTGCTTGAATATCAGTCGGTCGGTCGTGATATCACCACGCATAAAGAGTCGGAACGTCGGCGGATATTGACCGAAAACATTCTCAAGCTCGCTAATGAGAAAATGCATTTGTCGGATTTGCTGCAGAATGTTTTACACTTAATAAAGGACTTTATCGGATTTGACGCCGTTGCCGTTCGCCTGCAGAAGGACGAGGATTTCCCGTATTTTGCGGTCGAGGGCTTTGACGCTGAATTTGTCGAGGCCGAAAACTATCTGTGTTCGAAAGACCGGCACGGGCGGATTGACCGTGACCAACAAGGTACGCCGGTCTTAGACTGTATGTGTGGCTGCGTTTTATCCGGTCGCACAGACCCGGCTTACCCCTTTTTTACCGAAGCCGGAAGTTTCTGGACAAACAACCTCCAGCAGGTTCTGCAAGCTCAACTGCCTGAAAAATATTGTGCTCGATTGAGAAGCCGCTGTTTAAAAACGGGATACAAGTCTTTGGCCCTTATACCGTTGCGCTGGAGAGACCGGATTATAGGGCTGCTACAGCTAAGTGACTTTAGAGAAAAACGCTTAAACCCCGATTTGCTGCGATTTCTTGAGGAAAGAAGTTCAAGCTTGGCCGTGGCTCTGGCAAGAATTGACGCCGAGCAGCAAATCGAAAGCCTCGCAAGGTTCCCGGCGGAAAACCCCTGGCCCGTATTTCGCGTTACAAAAGACGGAACTATTTTATACGCCAATCAGGCAGGCCAAAACTTGCTGCAGGACTACGGCTGCAGTGCAGGCCGGCATGTACCTGAAAACTGGACAAAGTCAATCGGGGCTGCACTTGTTTCCAACACCACTCAGACCTGTGACCTTAAGTGTCAGCAGCGAGTCTTTTCGTTTACCACCACCGCCATAACCGAATCCGGTTACATCAATATATATGCGCACGACGTAACCGAGCAAAGAAACGCTGAGCAGAAAATCCTCAAACTTAACGAAGAACTCGAACAGCGGGTCGCTGAGCGCACGAGCAAACTGACAAAAACAAACAAGCAGTTCCTGTGGGAAATCGTGCGGCGCAAGCGTCTCGAAAGAGAGATCCTCGACATCAGCGAGCGGGAACAAAAGCGAATCGGGCAGGAACTGCATGACAGTGTCGGCCAGCAGTTTACCGGTATTGCGTTTATGGCAAAGGTCCTGCAGCAGAAGCTGGAAAAAAAATCCATACCCGAGGCAGCTGAGGCCGCACAGATAGTCAAACTCGTCAATGACGCCACAGAGCAGGCACGGGGTCTTGCCAGGGGACTTTTTCCTGTAGATTTGACCGGCGGCACTTTAACAGCAGCCTTACAGGAACTGGCGGAAAGCATACACAGGCTTTTTGGCGTTGACTGCAGTTTCAAATCCAGGAACCGGCTTGAAATCAGCAGCAGTACCATGGCCGTACACCTGTATCGTATTACTCAGGAGGCTGTGGCCAATGCCGTAAAACACGGCAGGGCAAACAGCGTTTGCATCAGGCTGGAGAACGGCCGTGAAGAATCTGTCCTGACCATAGAAAATGACGGCCTGGACTTCCCGAATAAACTGCAGGAAAAGGGGCTGGGACTGCATATTATGAACCACCGCGCGGACATTATCGGGGCATCGCTGCAGGTCGGCAAGGCCGACCACGGCGGCACAATCGTCAAATGTGTATTCCCGAATAAAAGCGGGCGGATTGCTCCCGGTGAAAAACCTCAGCTGCAACAATACAAAGAGGGTATAAAGCCATGAAAACCAAAAAGACAATCTTCATTGTTGACGACCATCCCATCGTCCACCAGGGACTGGCTGAGCTTATAAACCACGAACAGGACCTGGCCGTCTGCGGACACGCTGAGGACGCCAATCAGGCAATGGCGGAAATAAAGAAGCTCAATCCCTCGATGGTCATTGTTGATATAAGCCTGCGGAAGAAAAACGGTATGGAGCTTATAAAGGACATCAAGGCCCAGTATCCGGCCCTACCGATTCTTACGCTGTCGATGCACGATGAGACCTTGTACGCTGAACGGGCACTGCGGGCCGGCGCCAGGGGTTATATCATGAAGGCCGAAGCTACGGAAAATGTCATTACGGCGATTCGCAGGGTCCTTGACAATAAATTGTACGTAAGCGAAAGAATCGCCGACAGGCTGATGCACCGTATGGTGGGCAGCCGGCCCCAGGCCGGCAGCAGCCCGCTTGACTGCTTAAGTGACCGTGAGCTTGAGGTTCTTTTGCTGATTGGGCAGGGTCACGGCACTCGGCAGATAGCTGAAAAGCTTTACTTGAGCATAAAGACGATAGAAACTTACCGTGCACATATAAAGGAAAAGCTGAACCTCACCAATGCCGCGGAGCTTTTGCGGTACAGCATACAATGGGCCAACAGCGGCAATAAAGTATAGCCGTATGCAATTTATCACCTGTTACGGTTATGCTTGTCTTAGTCAATCTAAAAATCATTTTTCCGCTTGTCCGTTGATATAGGAATTTCCCTTAGCGGCCTTGAAGTAATTCGACGGATAACGAAAACAGGCCCAGCCCCGATTTACAGCGCCTAATCTGCGGTTACTATTTGCTGTTGGATGGAAAGAGATGTCAGGAAAACAAACAGCCATAATTGGGATGCGCAAGAGACATGAAAGTCATGCTTTTCTCTCCTCCTCCTCCGAGCCAGGCCTGGTGACTGCATCACGTCGCGTGGGACAAAAAACCAGGCCTGGCTGACGATTAATATCAGCCTGGCGGTGTTGTATCATAGAAATTATTGGAAGAACTTACGTGTTTTGCGGTGAGCATTTTTGTCGGGGCGTGAATAAATTCTGTTTTGGAAGGAGGCGAAAATGTTGGTCTTAAGCAGGCGTAAGGATGAGTCAATTATGGTAGGCGAAGATGTAGAGGTAAAAATAGTTGACGTTCGCGGCAATAAAGTGCGGCTTGGTATAACCGCTCCAAGGTCGGTGCCGGTACACCGTAAGGAAATATACGAAGCCATACATTGCCAAAAGTCGCAGGGACCTGAATAAATAATCGACTCTCGCAGAAATAAACAGGGTCGAAAAAGTAAGGTTGGTTTAAGCACACCCGTTTTTGGCAAAGGTTTTTGAAGGAATCAGGTTTTGAAGGAGAAAAAAGAAAAAAAGGACCAGGAAAAAACCAAGACAAGAATCCTGGTTGTTGACGACCATGACATTGTGCGCAAAGGATTGACGCTGCTGATAAACCAGGAACCCGACCTTATGGTTTGTGCCGAGGCCGAGAACGGCGAGAATATTTTTGAGCTTATCGAGAATCACAAGGTTGACCTGGCGATAATCGATATTTCGCTGAACGATACGGACGGTATCGAACTTACGCAAAAAGTAAAGTCACGATACCCACACCTGCCGGTGCTTATACTGACTATGCACAATGAGGCCATTTATTCCGAGAAGGCTTTTGAGGCGGGTGCCGGCGGATATATCAAAAAACAAGAGGCCGCTGAAACCATTATCACTGCTATACGTTTGATGCTCAGCAGCAGGGGTTACACCAGCGTAAGGATGGCTGAAAAGTTGTAGGAAAAGAATAAAAGAATTACGGCTGTTCGGCATGCTGTGCCGGGACGGTCAAAACCGGACTGTCGGGGAATGAAAGTTGTGAGCGGTACCGAACAACAAGGTAACAGTTCTGAAAAGAAAACCAGAGTCCTGATTGCGGACGGCCATCCTGCCGTGCGCCGTGCGCTGATAAGTCTAATTAATCAGAACACCGACTTTGCGGTTTGCCTGGAAGCCGATAATGCGCTCGAGGCGCTGGAGATACTCAAAAAACAGCACGTTGATTTGGCAATCGCGGATATTTCCCTCAGAGGCGAAGACACCGGAGCACTTGCTGAAAAAATAAAGTTGCAGTGTCCGAGCCTGCCGGTGCTGATACTTTCAATGGAAGACGAAGTGCTTTATGCCGAAAGTTTTTCGGTGACAGACCAAAGAGAATACGTCGTAAAGAAAAACGCAACTCAAAAGATAACAAAGGCAATTCAATATATACAGACGCTGCTGAACAACCATTTCCTCGGATTTACCGTCCTGGTCAGGATTGACAGCAGCACAGCAAACGATAGCAGTTTTATGCAAAAAGAATTGTCAGGTTACCGATGATTTCGTGTAAGGGGTATTAATCATGAACAGCGCCGACATCGAAGCTATTTCCGCCAGATTCAGAAAAGCGGCGATGAAAAACTGCTGTCCTGAGTGCGGTTCCATAATGGCTGAGGTGGACCGGCGAAGAGAAAACGGAGCCTTGTTTGTCTGGTATCGGTGCGGCAGAACCGGCTGCGGCGGCCAATGGTTACAAAAAGCAGCCCAGGAAAGCGGACAATTACGATGATTGATATGCAAGGAAATGTTGTTTTTGTCTCTTCGTTTGTGCCCAGAAAGTGCGGTATTGCCACCTTCACGTCGGACCTTGTCAACGGTGTGGGGATTTCCGCCTCAGACGGGTTTCGGCCGACTGTCGTTGCCATGCAGTCCGGCCCGGAGCTTAGATATGACAAACCGGTCAGATTCAGGATTCGCAAAGAAATGGAACACGATTATATCCACGCAGCGGACTATGTGAATTTCAGCAGTGCGGATGTAGTGTGTCTGCAGCACGAATTCGGATTGTTTGGCGGCGCCGCGGGAGCATATATAAACCTTTTTCTTGAAAGGGTCAATAAACCGGTAATCACAACCTTGCATACGGTTCTGGAGAACGCACCGAGCGAATACTTCCGGTCTCTCAGTGATGTATGCCAGGCTTCAGAGTGTGTAGTAGTGATGAATAAGCGCGGCATAAAAATGCTGCGCGACATTTATGGTGTACCTGCCGGAAAGATAAAGTTGATTCCGCACGGAATACCGGATTTGCCTTTTTCAGTCGGCGACTACCACAAACAAAAACTGGGCATAGGCCGGCGAAAAGTAATTCTAACCTTCGGATTGCTGAGCAGGCACAAGGGCATAGAAGTCATGCTCAGGGCCTTGCCGAGCATTGTCAAAGCAGACCCGTCAGTGCTTTATATAGTCCTGGGAGCAACCCATCCCGAGGTTCTGCGTCGTGAAGGACAGCGTTACAAATTCAAGCTTGAAAAGATAGTCGCACAATTGAAATTGGCAGAAAATGTTGTCTTTCATAATCGTTTCGTGGACAAGCGCGAGCTTTTTGAGTTTCTCATCGCAGCAGATGTTTATGTGACCCCTTACCTGAACAAGGAGCAGCTGACAAGCGGAACACTGGCCTTTGCCGTAGGTGCCGGCAAGGCGGTGGTTTCCACTCCATACTGGGCCGCTGAAGAATTACTTGCCGAAGGCCGCGGCAAGCTGGTGCACTTCGGCGATTCCGAGGAACTGGCCGGGACAATACTGGAAATTTTTAATGATGAAACCCTTTTTTTCAGTATGAAAACACGCGCATACAGTTACGGAAGGTCAATGATTTGGCAAAAAGTCGGTCAGGCTTACCGGAAGCTGTTTACTGCGCAAAAACCCGCGCTGGTTATTTCGTCGTCGGCACAGCCCGACATATACAATTGTAAAACACGGTGTATGAGCCGGTTTGCGCTGCCTTACCGTAAGTTACTACAGGATGCAGACCCGTTGCAGATACACAGGTCTGCTTAGACATTGTGGTTTATTCCTGTGCGGAATTGTATATTCAAAAAGCACGGACAAGGCAAGAACAAAGCCTGTAATGCCGGTGTGAAAAGGTGTTAATATGAAGATGCCGAATGTTACAAAATGCCGAATAAATGATTGTGCTTACAATCAGGAACAATCATGCCATGCAACAGCAATAACCATAGGCGGCCGCGGCCAGCCAAACTGTGACACTTTCTGTCGAGCAGCTGTCACAGATAAAGCAGCGGATTTTAATTTCCCCGCTCACGTAAGCGTATGTACGGTTACTCGCTGCATGTACAATAGCGCACTGCAATGTCAGGCTTTCGAAATAGCCGTAGGCAGCAGAGAACACCTGCCCGAATGCCTGAATTACCAGAGAAGTTATGTGGGCGAAGCGGTCGTTGGCGAGCGTTTTTACGGTGCGGGCGGTCCGGATTCCCGTACTCCGGGGCCGGAAATATTTATAGGGTAAAACTTTCACCGGCCGCAGCTGCCGGATGCCCTGGTGCAGAATGCAAAACACAGTAGGTTACGATATGTCCGCCCAGGCTAAAGCCTGTTATTAAAGAGGGTTTTTTTATAAGGAGAAGTACCATGCGAGTAAAAGATATCATGACATGTAGCGCGGAAACGATTAACTCGGATGTCAATCTGATAGAAGCGGCCGGCAAAATGAAATCACTGGAGGTTGGTGCCCTGCCGGTTTGGGAAAACGATAAACTAATCGGAGTCGTTACGGACCGCGACATCGTTGTCCGAGCCATTGCCGAAGGCAGGGACGCTCTTAAAACTCCGGTCAGTGAAATAATGACTCAGCGTGTCCTGTCCTGCTTTGAGGATGACGACATTCACGAAGCAGCGACAATTATGGAAGAAAACTCAGTTCACAGACTCGTGGTGCTCGACAGCGACTATAAACCCGCAGGTTTTATTTCTTTGTCCGATTTCGCCGTCAAAAGCCACGATGAACATCTGACTTACGAGGTTCTTGAGCGAATTTCCGAACCGGCCTGCCCTCATCGATGAACAACAGATGTTAAAACAGATGTAAAACAGCTATGACTGTAACGGCATCAAAAATGCCTGCTGCCGGGACAGGAATGCCGGGGTTCGCTTTGTCGGGTAAACAGATACAGTAACAACCGTTCCCGCATAATTATCGCTGCGGGAGGTGATTGAAGGGCAACAGTGAACGTGTGCCTGGCTTTTTTAATCAACAGCAACCTTAAAGGAGGTAACAAATGAGCATAACAATAGAAAAGCTTGTCGAGTTGTTAAACAGCGATTTGGAGCTGGAGTACTCAGCCGCCATACAGTACATAAACCACGCCGCGGTAATGACCGGGGCGGCCTACGGTGACATCATAAAAGAACTCAAAATTCATGCTAATGAGGAAATCCAGCACGCGATGATTCTGGCCGACCAGATTGATTACCTCGGACAAAAACCAAGCGTTAAGGTAGGCAAAATTTTCACTTCCAGGGATAACAACGAAATGCTCCAGCAGGACCTTGACGGCCAGGAAGACGCTATAAAAAGATACAAAGCAAGAATAGAACAGGCTGAGGATTTAAAGGAATTCGGCCTTGCCCAGCAGCTGCGAAACATTCTTGCCACCGAACAGGAGCATGCAATGGACCTTAGACAGGCACTTGGCAAATAATTTCAAATAACGACGAACATTTATAATACGAGCTTGTGATAACTATGGAAGTTGCTGTCTTCAGCACCAGGAATTTTGAAAAGGAATTCTTCGAGAAACATAATAAGCCGCACGGCCATAATCTGGTCTTTTTGGAGCAGCGGCTGACCGAGCAAACCGCCTGTCTGGCTGCGGGATTTGGTGCGGTCTGCGCCTTTGCCAACGATGAATTGAACGCAAATGTCCTGAGTACTCTGTCCCAGAACCGAACAACTTTAGTAGCGCTTCGCTGCGCGGGATTTAACAATGTTGACCTGACCGCAGCGGCCCGTTTGGGTATTAGGGTTACAAGGGTGCCCGAATACTCCCCGCACGCCGTAGCTGAACATACTCTGGCTTTAATTATGGCTCTGAATCGTAAAGTATGCCGCGCTTTTGGCCGTATCCGTGACGGTAACTTCTCGCTCGAAGGTTTGATGGGATTCGAGTTACATGGTTCGACAGCCGGAATAGTAGGCACCGGCAGAATCGGCAAAAATGTGGCAAGGATACTGAACGGATTCGGCTGCCGCTTGCTGGCAGTTGACCCTTATCCTGATTCCGAATGTCAATTGCTCGGTGTCAACTATGTTACATTCGACCAATTAACAAGTCAGGCCGACATAATAACACTGCACTGTCCCCTTGTGCCCGAAAGTTACCACATGATAAACGCTCAGGTTATAAGCCGCATGAAGCCGTCCGTGATGCTTGTCAACACCAGCAGAGGTGCTCTTATTGACACTAAGGCGGTCATCAAAGCTCTGAAATCCGGCAAAATAGGTTACCTGGCACTGGACGTTTATGAGGAAGAGGCGGCTGTGTTTTTTGAAGACCTGTCGAATCAGATTATACAGGACGATGTGCTGGCACGTCTGTTGACGTTTCCGAACGTCATAATTACCGGCCATCAGGGATTCTTTACCAGCAACGCCCTTGAGAATATCGCTGACACTGCGCTTGCCAATATCACCGACTTCGAGCAGGGCCGGCCATGCGCCAACGAAGTCGGTCTGGATTTAATAAGGAGGTAACGTTATGAAAGTTGAAACTGCGTTAAAGGAGCGTGAGGGCATAGTGACCATGAAAGGTCAGCCGGTAACCTTAATAGGCCAGGCTGTAAAGGCAGGTCAGCAGGCCCCTGATTTTGAAGTGCTTTCCGATGACCTGTCAGCGGTCAGGTTCTCATCTTTCCGTGGTAAAATCTGTATTATCTCGTCTGTTCCGTCTTTGGATACGTCGGTTTGTGCCCTGCAGACCCGAAGGTTCAACGAGCAGGCGCGCCGTCTCGGAACCGACGTAATGACGCTGACTATAAGTATGGACCTGCCTTTTGCGCAAAAAAGGTGGTGTCAGCAGGAAAACGTCAAAAACCTGCAGACGTTTTCCGACCACAGGGACGCGGCATTCGGCCTATCGTTCGGAGTACTGATTAAGGAATTGCGCCTGCTGGCAAGGGCCGTATTTGTAACCGACCGGGACGGTATCATAAGGTACGTGCAGATAGTGGACGAACTAAGCAACGAACCCGATTACGAATCCCTTTTGGATGCGGTCAGGGAGTTATTATGACCGGGTATAAACCCGGGCTGTAAACTCGTGTTTTTCAAGGAGGTTCCGAGAATATCCAGCAGATGGTGACATTATAAACCAATGATAAAGGAACAACACAATGATAACCTCGAAACTGCAGAACGCCCTGAACGAACAAATTAACGCGGAATTTTATTCAGCCTATCTGTACCTTTCGATGGCAGCTTATTTTGAATCTATGAGCCTGCAGGGCTTTGCGAACTGGATGAGGGCACAGGCACAGGAGGAGTTAGCGCACGCAATGAAATTTTACGACTTTATAAACCAGCGAGACGGCAGGGTCACGTTAAAACAAATAGCCCAGCCGCCGGCGGACTGGGATTCCGCGATAACAGCCCTAAAAACCGTCCATGAGCACGAGCAAAACATAACACAATTAATCAACAAACTTGTAAACCTCGCAGCCGCACAAAAGGACCACGCCACCTACGCGTTCCTGCAGTGGTTTGTTAATGAGCAGGTTGAGGAACAGCAGAAAACCAGCGACATAGTTGGCAAGCTTAAACTGCTTAACGACACGCCTGCGGGCCTGTATATGATTGATGCGGAAATCCATCGGCGGGTGTTCACACCCGTTGCCGAACAACAGGCGCCCTGACAATGAGCAAAATTTTATATATCCAGGCTTCCCCGCGGCGAGAACGGTCACATTGTATCGCTGCTGCCGATGCTTTTATAAAAATTTACAAACAGGCGCATTCCGACGACGAAATCGACACCTTGAAGGTGTTCGAAACCACACTGCCGGATTTTGACGGTTTTGCTGTCCAGGCCAAATACGCCATTCTGCATGGTCAGCCCCACACGCCGCAGCAGGCCCAGGCCTGGAAGGGTATTGAGAGAATCATTGAGCAGTTTAAGGCCGCTGACAAATACCTGATTGCCGTGCCGATGTGGAATTTCAGTATTCCCTACAGGCTCAAGCAGTACCTCGATATTATCGTCCAGCCGGGCTATACGTTTAGTTATAGTGCTTCTGCCGGTTATAAGGGTCTTGTTGCGGGCAGGCCGCTTTTGGTTGTCTATGCTCGTGGAGGCGATTACAGGCCCGGCAACAAAAACCAGGCCTTCGACCTGCAAACCAAATATATTGAGCTCATCTTCGCCTTTATGGGTTTTACCCACATACAGTCCGTTATTATTGAACCAACCCTGCAGGGCGGTCCTGATGTAGCCGCCGCAGTACGACAGGAGGCTATCCAGAAGCTAAGAATGATAGCCCCGGACTTTTGAATACTATTTCTGAACACTGTAAGAGAACCTGTAACAGATACCTTTATAAAACAATCAGACGACTGACCGTATCGGTCATAAATTAAAAAAGTGGAAAGGAAAAAAAATGAATATTGAAAGCAAACACTTAAAAATATCGATTTTATTAACGGCTTTGTTGGTCATATGCACAATCGCGCTGATGTCCTGCAAGAAAAAACCGGAGCCGGCCGCCCCCGAGGAAACCAAAGAAATCTCTGTTGCTGCTGTGGAGCAAAAGATTTGTCCGGTCATGGCCGGTCCGATAGATAAGGATATCTACACCGACTATAAGGGCAGGAGGGTTTACTTTTGCTGTCAGGCATGTAAAACCGAATTCGAAAAAGACCCCCAAGAGTATGTATCCAAACTGCCGCAATTCACGGAATAGCACAACTGTGAACTTTGCGGCGGATTTGGAGCTTATGCCTGTTATCTGTGGCTGTATTGGAACTGTTCTTTGGCGCTGCGTGCGTAAACACAGGACAGATACCTGAAAAAAAACTGCGGGCGGCGACGCTTCCTGCCGCAATTGCAGCAGACGGCCCTGTCAGCCTTTTATGACATAAGCGGACTTGTTATCCGGCTTTTGGTGCGTGTTCTGCTGCGCATTAAGATCCTGCCCAAAATCTCAGTTTTGGCCCGCCGGAATTGTCATATCGGTTTTCGATACAAATTCGCCCTGCGCCGGCCTGTGAGGGTGCATGTAAATATTTTAGTACACCGCCGCCGATAATATGACGATATGTAATCTGTGTATACGCCTGCCAAGACATGAAAAATAAGGCTTTAAAGCTGGACACAGGCAAGGGTAAATTGTATAATGCGGGTTTGTAAATCGGAGGCATTAAAGCTTAATGTTCCATCAAAAAACGGTTTTATATGTTGCTATTTTTATTTCTTAGCTTGTCACGGATAATATGACTAAAAGTTTAATCAACGTGGGCGGTTTCACTATAGTCAAGCGCATCGGCACGGGCGCCCGCAGCACGATTTATATGGCTGCCGACCAGCAGAGCGGAGAAAATGTCGCGCTCAAGCGCGTGATTTTTGAAAAAC
>DATKWV010000224.1:0-10032 GCA_035529405.1 Sedimentisphaerales bacterium
TGATTACGTCTTTTGTTTTTCATGAATCTATCTCCTGGACTAACTATCGTCCCAGGCGACAAATCCACCTTAATTATGCGCCCAGTTTTTGGGGAGTATTATACCCAATGATGCGTGAAAACATGTTGTGGTCTAACATCGCAAAGAACTTATTCTTCTCGACAGCCGTTTCTTTCACGTATGCACCAAGAGAATATTTGTCAAATAAATCAACTGGCAATATGGTCGTAATGGTATCACTGTCCCGAATCATCTTCTCAATTCTTTGCAGGTCCATCAAGTCAATGTTGAAACGCACAACTTTCATCATAAGGTTGTCCCACAAGCCAAGTCACCATTATTTGTCTATTCAACTAGAAAAACGGCATCAGACACCATTTCGTTTGCTCCCGTCCGCATAAAAGGGCAGATGTGCGAGCGACCTTTTAATATCGTGTCATTATATCCAAAACCGTCAATCCCACAACCACAATTATTGCGGCCCAATATCTTCGAGATAAAGTTGAAAAACTTGAATTTTCAAGACAGGTTTGATATTCTATTAAAAATAAGGTTTAGCGGCGTAGCTGAGCCCTTCGACAAGCTCAGGACAGGCAGGAATATGCAAGGTTATATGGGAAATCCCGGTTTGTCTATGTTCACATTCAATCCGTTGATTGCAGACCAAATCAGCTAAGGCAATATACGCCGAGTAAGTCCACGTTGATATGCATCCAGTCGGCAGAAGCCCTCGGCAAATTTACAACCTGCGGCAAAGCCGCGAAACCTTGCCTGCACTTCAAGCATTTCCAGCATATCGGTATTTGCCAGTTCTTTCATAGGTTTGACCTGGCTCTGGTGGCAGGCGAGCATTTTCTTTTTTATCTCTATAACCGAAGTGATATCCACGTATTCGGTCGGCAGAAAACCGATGCCGGCAACGTTATCCATATAATAAAGCTGCGTTTTGCCGAAACGGCAGGCCGGCTGTTTTTGGCCGGGGATGTGCGGCAGGCCCTTCTGGAAATAGGAATCGAAAACAAGCTGCGAAACATAACGGTGGTCGGGATGATAGTCGGCGGGGCTGTGAGTGAAAATCACGTCCGGGTCCGCCTGTCTTAATATGTCTATCATTATCCGGCGCTGTTGTTCATTTGGAAAAACATGCTCATCCGTGATACCGGCCCAGAGCAGTTGCCCTGCGATTATATCTGCCGAGTCCTGGGCTTCTTTTTTGCGTATATTGGCTAATTCTTCCGGTTTTATTTCAAGGTCGCCCATATTACCGCTTGTAAACACTGCCAAAGTAACGTTATGTCCCAGCCGGGCATACAGCGCAAGTGTCCCGGCACAATTCAATTCGATATCGTCGGGATGGGCGGCGACCGCCATAATGTTCAGGTTCTTTTTCTGATTATCCATCGAACTTATGTCCTTATGAAAACAATGCGCTACAGGTTTTTCAGGGTGCCGATGTCTATAATATCACCGGCCCTGGCCTTGACCGGCCTGCCGTTGATAATGACCTTCCTCAAACTGTCGACAGGCGGAACATGGAGCACAACTTTTTGCGGCTGACGTCTGAACCTGTGATTATAAGTTACTTTCAGGTCTTTACGGTCTTTACTGAGGGCGAACCTTATTGTCACCGGCCCGAATTCTGTCGGCATATTCTCAAATTCGGTTTCGAGCTCGCTGCTTAACCACGCCTTCGGCACCAGGCGCAGCAGATGAAGGCGGCCGATTTCAAGTTCATCGTCAATAACGGACAATCGCACCAAATCCGCAAGCAGCACAGACGCAAAAACGTTCCCGAAGATGCCGTGCCGCGTCTCACAGGATACGTATGTCTGCGGCGACAATGCCCCTGTTAAAAGAGAGTACATACATTCCAGATACCTGTAACGGTCTGCGAGCTGCCAGGAGTGGAAAACATTCCAGCTGTAACACGGTTCACAGCTTGATATCTCGTGAATCAGGACAGGTCTCTGCCAGCAATTGCCGCGGGGGTCAAAGATTTTCGTATTCGGTCCCTGACGGAAAAAGTCGACCGCCGAGTGCATGAGCTCATCATCGGCCTGCATAAGTTCGCTCCATACAAGGAACATCGGGCCCGCATCAAGATAAAAGGCGTGGAAAAAGTCACCGCTTCTGGATAAGGAAAGCGGCACAAGTGGTCTTTTACGTCCATTGCTGTCGGTCCAGCGGGGTGTGGTTCTGGCGTGTTCGTGAAAGACCTTTACAAAGGTTTTTTTATAGTCACGTGCCTCAATTGCAAATTCTTCGGCCCTTTCGTGCCCGATTTGCTCAAGAAGCCTTACCGCGGTGACAAGGGCTTTGTAGTTCCAGCCGATACTCCAAACACTCTGGTTGGGAATACTGCGGTCGGTAGCAACCGCCGGCGGCAGTACTGCCGGCACGCCGTTGTGGTCTTCGATTGCGCGGGCGTCCCTGATGAACTCACAACCCCTGATAATATTATCCAGCCACTTGTCGATGAATTTGCGGTCGCCGGTCAGCATCGCATGTCTGCAAACCTGGTAAAGAATTGCCCCATGGTCACTAAGCCAGTCTATGGAGGTCAGACTTTTCGGAGAGCTGAAATAGCCGGAATGCATTTTATAACCGGGGCCCGGCGGTTTGATTGTGCCCTGGTTGGCTTTGAATATATCGATATGTTTTTCCACGACCGAATGATAACCGAAAATATCAAGAAGCATATGGCTTGTCATCGAGGTGGGCGTAGGCCATAACGCATCGTATTGCCACGAACCGGTCAGAAACGAGTATTGGCCTGTTTCAGGGTTTTTTTCTGTGATAAGCTCAGCGAATTTCAAACTTCGGGCAATTGCCTGATTTATTTGTTTTTCGGGTGTCCGAATCCGCGCCGCCGTCTCAGGGACAACGGACCAGTATGCGTTACTCTCAGCCAGGGCGCCTTCAAAGCCCAGGCTCATTTCCTTATTAATATTATTGGCATCGGCCGGCAGCATTGGAAGCAGCAAATCCGCGAAGACCCCTTGGCGAACAGGCAGGGTAATCGCAAGATAATAATCTCTCGAGTTGCCCTCGCGCTCTTGAAAGTCGAACACGGCTGTATCCGATGCCAGTGCAATCAGGCGGACAGTGCCGTCCGGTTCCATAACGCGCAGGCCGTCGGCAAAGCTTTCCGCGCTGAGGCGGTGCTGATAAGCCGAGTTGGCAGGGTCAACTGTCAGGTTGCCCTCTTCCATCATAATCCTGCTGATATTGTTGCGCCCGATATAAACTATGAAGCTGTATTCTTTCGGCGCCTTCAGCGGGTCAACATAGCTAACCGAAAGACGAATCCACGCATACAACGGCTCAATACCGCTGACGACATCTCCGCCGCCCGGGATGTGCGCAAAAACACTCTCTTCAAGCACAAGCCCGCTGTTGTCTTCGCCTGCTATCGGCCATTTTGTCCACAGCACAGGCGCGGCGTTGTCTGTCCAGCCCTGGTTGCCCAGTCCTTTGTCCAATGTGCTGCTGAGCTGATAGCGTCCCTGTTTGGCTGCGAAACGGTGTCTGTAGCTTGTGCTGCCGCCGAGGTGATAACCTTCGGCAAGCGGCTTGCCGTCCGCCGAGGGGGTGATTGTTAATTGAACACCCTGGTCTTTCCACTTAGCTGAGTGTTTTTTCGCTCTCCACGGGTGCGGGTCGGCTACGATGGTACCGTTATACACGATGTTAAAACGAAACAGGTGGTCCTTCCACCCGATGGGTGTCCAGACATTCTTTTGCGGCGGCCACCACGTTTTTGCCAGTTCAGCGGTGGGCTCGTCCGCCTGCTGCGATACCTGCTTGGCCGAAAAGGTGTTTGCCGAAAAGGTGCTGGTAATCAGCAACGCGGTAACGATAAAAATTATTAGTTCACGGAGCTTCATTTTTCACCCCTTGCGTAAATAAATTCCCGGATTATCCCTTTTCCATAATACGGATTGCTTTTTGCAGTTTTTCAGCCAGTTCTTTGGCTTCGTTTATTGAAAGAAAAATCAAACTTACCGTCACAAGGCGGGGCATCACATCTTCCACGACCGGGCACAGGCCGTCGCGATACCTGTAATCGCTCATTTCCGTAAAAGGCGGGGTATGGTACGGCACGCCGTTGCCGTAAATGTCGCCCTTGCTGAAAAACTCAAACTGGTACGGCGCAATTTCATTGAAGCCAAACCTCAAACCAATTCCAAGCTCGTCATTAAGCTGCTTAAA
This sequence comes from Sedimentisphaerales bacterium, assembly GCA_035529405.1. GTDB lineage: Bacteria > Planctomycetota > Phycisphaerae > Sedimentisphaerales > Anaerobacaceae > DATKWV01. Next base: position 4,213 of record DATKWV010000224.1, read on the forward strand.
ACGGTCATAATCAAGCCCATGTTTATCACCTTCCCATTTACACGCAAACCAGTAGCCGGATTGCGCTGCCTGTTCGCGGACCAATCGCCGTTTGAGCCATTTACAATTGCCTACAGCATCATTGAGGATACTTAAAGTCCTGCCGTAATAGTCAAGTATTCTGTCGATACAGCTCAACTGGGCAAGGCCCATAGCGGCTGTCAGCTCTGTCATACGCCAGTTTAACGTCATCATAACAGGGCTTTCACCGGAAAAGGCCCAGATATTTTCAAGCCTGTCCGCAAGTTCGGGGTCTTTAACTACCGACATCGCACCATCGCCGGTTGAAAGCTGTTTGAACTCCTGTAAGCTGAACATTGCCATATCGCCAAAGGTGCCGACGTGCCGGCCCTGCCATTTGGTGCCGATAGCATGGGCACAGTCTTCAATCAGAAACAAATTGTTTTCTTTGCAAATATCCCGTATCCGGTCGATACGGTCGGCCAATCCCCACAGATGGGTACAGATTACAGCCTTGGTATTGTCGGTTATATTGGCTTCGAGCGACTCGGGGTCCATATTGTAAGTATCGCCGTCAATATCACAAAAACGGGGTATGCAGTTAAAATAAAGCGACGCAAGAGCACCGAAATGTACTACAGGGTCACAAATTATCTCATTGCCAGCCTTGGCCCCGCTTACACTGACCGCTTCGGCCAATGCCAGCATCCCGTTGGCCCGCCCCAGGCAGTTTTGGGCGCCTATATACCTGGCAAATTCTTCTTGAAACTGATGTACTTTACCCTCCTTATTAAAAAGATTGGTCTGCCAGCCGCTGTTCAAGACGTCTTTGACATGACTTAATGCCACATCACCGAACTCTCTAAGTTCTCTCGAAAGTTTTTTTTCCTTGGCTAACTCCATAATTGACGACCTCCGGTAAGAATTAGTCTTTAATTTCAATTATTTTACCAGTTTTTGCTGATTCTATCGCCGCAAAACAAACAGCGCTTGTTTTGTAGGCATCATCTATATCGTTTAAACTTTGTACTTCCCCTGCCAGCATATCAACAAAATGGTCCATCAGCTTATTCCATGTTTCACTGATTCCGCCCTGGACATTGTCCGGAATCCAGCTGGCCGGCAACCGTATGCAATCATTCTCATGACCGGGTTGGTCAAATTTCGGGATGTCTTCAAACCAGACTTTATTGTTGATAACAGAGCCTTTGGTTCCATACAGCTTGAAGTTAAAAGTGAACGGAACTATCGGGCCTACACAGCAATGTACCTTGCCGACAGCACCGTTTTTGAACCTGAACAAAGCCAAAGCCGTATCTTCAGTCTCTACCTGTTGTTTTCGCGGCAGGAACGTGTCTTTGAAGCAAACCACTTCTGTTATATCACCGCACATATATCGTATCAGGTCAACATTGTGGCCGCTGCCTGCATGAAAGATGCTGCCTGCAATATCTTCCCTGCCCAGCCAGCTCCAGATCGGCAAATCGCCGGGCACATAATGTATATAATCGGATTCAACCAGAAATGCCCTGCCAAGTTTACCTTCATCAAGAAGTTTTTTGGCATATTTATAAAGAGGATTGAGTCTGCGATGGTATCCGATAAGGAACTTTACGCCGGTTTTTTTAACGGCTTCTGTTATTCTTTTGCAGTCGTCGAGGGTAATTGCCATAGGTTTTTCGCAGTAAATGGCCTTGCCGGCCCCGGCGGCCTCGATACACATTTCAGCATGCAGCGCGTTGGGCGAAGCAATCACAACCGCGTCAATATCCGATTTAAGAAGTGTTTTGTAATCATCAAAACAGGCGCATTTAAACCGGTTTCCCTTAAAAAAAGCATTGATATTAGCCTTTTCTTTATCCGCGATACCCGACAGTACGGCATTTTTGTTGGCCAGAATGTTTCGTGCGTGCTCAGTTCCCATCCACCCCAATCCGATTAAACCAATTTTCACTCTACTCATGATTAACCTCCAAAAATACGTGCTGCCGACACCAATGCACCATTGGCAGACAATTTCGGGTCAAGCTGCTATTTTACCGCTGTACGTTTTCCTCTCAAGGATTATTTTTCCGCCCGGTTCGGCAACGGAACATCCTGCCAGCCTTCGGTGCCGAAGCGAATGTCCCTTTCCACAAACTCCCAGACGACCAGCTTCTTGCCGGTAAGCAGGGCAGGCTTGCGGCTTAACTGCTGTCGTACCAGGGTGGACGCGCCGCCGTCGTTGACAAGGCTGGTCAGGCCCAGGCCGAGTTCATAAGCCAGGTGCTCGATAAATCCCGCAGCGCCGGGTTCGTCCCGACTGTATATGCGAAGGAAACTGTCTCCGATAATGAGAATCTCCGAATTCGGGTCATCGCGGTAAAGCTCACCGCTTTCAGCATCAACCACCTGCGTGCAATTCAGCCACTGCGGTACAAACAACCGCTCAATCTGCGGCACCTGCATCATTTCAAGAATATCGCCGTATCGTGTGATAGTTACCGGTTTCAAAGAGTACCTGGCCGAACCTTTTTGCGCCCATTTTAATTCAAGAATTCTGTCTGCGACGGTCCCTGCGGCCAGGCGCACCCCTTCCGGCGACCAGTGGGTATCCTGCGAAAGATAAAACTTCGTATCATCGCCGGGTAACAAGCCCAGGCGCGCACGTGAAAAAACCGCAGAAAGGTCAATGACCTCTACCTGCACTTGCCTGAGTCTGGATATAATTTCCAGCGTCTTAAGGTTGACCGGCCGTTTTGCCCGCGCTGCCCTGCGGGCAAGCATTTCCGGATAGATGCTCGCTTTGTTTGGTACCGGCACAACCAGCAGTCTGACCCCTCGTTTGGCTAATTGGTCGCGAAACGAAACAATCGCAGAGAAGATGTTGTCCCTGCTGCCATCCGACCCGTGTGGCCATGGCTGGACAAGGTACTGCACCGCCGGTCTGTAAAAAAACCACCCGGCCCGGCCCGGCAGGGCCTTGTCGCCGGCGCTTTTCAATATCAAAAACTGCACGTACTGGACCCACGGCCGCAGCCTGTGTGAAAGCCAGCATTTGTTTTCCAGGTCACTGTCAAAGGCTCTGAAGTTGGCTTTTGTCGGCGCCTGCAGAAACAACTCCGTGAACTGGGGCCTTTGTCCCTGACTTAGCTCAATCGCCACCTGGGTCAGGCCCACACCACAGACCACCACCAGAAAGGCGGCTGTAAGGAAGCTCCGAACTGCTCTGCTGTCGGCCACTGTAATAACTCCTAAAACTTAAAGTACAGGAAAGAACTAAAGGACTGCCCGAACATGGTCATCAGTGACAGGCAGAACAAAACAATCAATACCACAGCCTTCAGCGGCGTGACGGTTCTGACCCAGTCAAAGGCCTGCAAAGGCCCAAAAAGCAACAAGGCACATATCGCCATTATGATTAAACGGCCCTGAGTGTAGATTTCGCCGCTTAGCAGAAGCGAACCACCCTGTGCATCCGAGGCTGTGAACATAATTGCCAGAAGCCGCAGGGCGTCAGATACCGTCTCAGAGCGAAAGAATACCCAGCCGACCGTCACCAGAACAAATGTCAAAAACACGCGTACCGGCCCCGGCAGGCCCGAGTAAAAGGTTTTTCTGCCCATCAGCCGTTCAACAACCAGGAATATCCCGTGATATGTCCCCCAGATGATAAACGTCCAGTTTGCCCCGTGCCATAACCCGCACAACAGAAATACCACGACCAGATTCAGGTACGAGCGTGCCGGGTCTGTTCTGCTGCCGCCCAGCGGGATGTAAAGGTAGTCCCTGAACCAGCTGGAAAGCGATATGTGCCACCTTCTCCAGAACTGCGTAAAGCTGTCGGACAGGTAAGGGGCATTGAAGTTTCTGGGGCATTCGAAGCCGAACATCAGCCCCAGCCCTATAGCCATCTCCGAATAAGCGGAAAAATCAAAATACAACTGAAATGTGTACGCCGCCGCACCGAACCAGGCATCGACTGTACCGGGCGCCTCAGCAGCAAAGACCGCATCGGCGACCTGGCCTGCAGCACCGGCAAGCAGGACCTTCTTTGCAAAGCCCAGTATAAACAATGCCGCACCGAACGAGAACTTCTCTATACTGTGTGTTCGGCCAACAAGCTGCTCGGCAAAAGCCGGAACCTGCTGCGACTTGCTGTCTATCGTTCCGTACCGCTGGATGGGGCCCGACAGAATCTGGGGAAAGAAAGAAACGTAACATGCGAAATCGAAAAACGACCGGGCCGGAACAGACTGACCGCGGTAAACATCGATTAGATAGCTGAGAATCTTAAAAGTATAAAACGATACCCCCACCGGCAGCACAACGTGCAATACCGGTATGGCTTTGGCACCAAAAACAGCAATAGCAGAGTTGATGCTGTTCTGGGCAAACATAAAGTACTTGAAAAAACCCAGCACGCCCAGGTTTACCAGTACCGAACCTGCCAGCGCAGAGGATTTTCGTCGCCTGTTTTCGGACCCGGCCATAATGTTTGACAACACATAGCTGCTCAAGGTGGCGCAAAATACAATAACGACAAACAAGGGATTGAGCCAGGCGTAGAAAACATAGCTGGCTAAGGCAAGAAACCCGTTGCGCAGCAGATTTCGCCTGCCCGGCAGAAGATAATACACCAGCAGTACGGTCGGCAGGAAATAAAACACGAATATGTGTGTGGTGAAACTCATCGGCTATTTGACCACGTTGTTGGACCAGACAGCCCAGTAAACAGGTTCTTTGCTCTGGTCAAAGTACCTGTTGATGATTCCGCCCATATAATAATCATCGATTGGCACCTCAAGAGCCATCCGATGCACATCCAGGGCCCTGAATCTTTTGATGTTTCCTCCTATTTCAGTAACTCTGCCGTCTGCAACGCTGTCACGGGATTTCAGAGGATTGTAATGGCCGACATAAATGAGTTTGGCATCGAGGTTTCCGCGGTGTACTTGGAGCACTTCGTACTTCATAACAAAGGCGTAGTCATACATAGCAATATCAGGCAAATCGCCTTTGATTTCGAGAAGTTTGGCTGTGACCTCGATGCTGCCTAAGGTCGTGACTTTGGCGTCCCTGCCAGTGTCGGGCTTCTTTGAACACGAAGTACATAGAATCACTATCAGGACAAATGCACATATCAGATTAGCGCTGCGGCGCAACCTTGCGTGTATGCGTGTCATTTCTTTACTCCTATATCAGCATAAGTCCAGTGCGGTTCCCATCCGTCCGGCAGCACAAGCACCGGGCCGTCTCTGGTATTTTCATGCAATTGGCGCAGGGCAATACTTTGGCCGCCAATTGTCGGTGCATCTTGAAGTCGCATTATGGCCATTGGAGCGCCTGCCCTGGTGGGGTCGCCGTCTTCCCGGTCGTTTCCCGTAAAAAGTACATACCGGCTGTCGGGAGAAACAACACCTCCGTAGATATGGCGTCCATCCTCTCCATATACAAGGCTTCGCTGAGTTCCTTCACCGTCTGCCATCCACAACTGTGTCCATCCGTTTCCATTATTGCCCTGCTGGTTCGGCGGGCGATAGGAAAAGATAAGGTGTCTGGAATCGGCAAACCAGTCGGGCGTACAGGTATTGACCCTGTTGACCGCATTTGCTGCGCCTGTGGCAATCTCCATCCGGGCCACCGACCAGCCGGTACCGAACGAATTGGCAACACCACACAGCCATTTTCCGTCCGGCGACCACGAAACCTGCTGAAAAAAGCCCTGCCGGCTGAGCCTGCCGACGACCTCTTTTGTGGACAGGTCAACAAAGTAAATGCCCTTTGCTGACATACACGCGATTCTTTTGCCCTGCGGACCCCAGGATGCCCACGTGTATT
>DATKWV010000225.1:0-9806 GCA_035529405.1 Sedimentisphaerales bacterium
ACCACGTTCAGCGACTGCCCCGTCAACGTCAGCGCCAAAATCACACCCACAATCCCGAACGGTATGGAAAAGAATATGATAAACGGGTCGCGCAGAGACTCGAACTGGCTCGCCATGACCATGTAAACCAGCACCATCCCAAGCCCGACCGCTATCATTAAAAGCCTGAACGCCTCTTTTCTCTCTTTTTCGGCGCCGGCCACCTTGTAGCTGAAACCCGGCGGCGCAGGTATCTTGTCAATCGCTTTGGTCACGTCCTTAACCACCGAACCGAGGTCCCTGCCTGTTACCTGGCCGGAAACCGTTATATAACGCGACTGGTCTTTGCGCTCTATCTTCGTGGGGCCGACGCCGTACTCTATTTCGGCTATACCGGCCAGGCCCACCTGCCCGCCGCCCGGCAAATGTATAAAAACATCCCGCAAATCTTCGAGCCTGTCCCTGTCACCGGGCCGCAGACGAACTTCTATATCGTACTCATCCCCGCCTTCGCGGTATTTGGTAGCCGTTGTCCCTGCAAAAAATGTCTCTATGGTCTTGCCGATACCTTTGACATCCAGCCCCAGCCGAGAGGCCTTCTCGCGGTCGATAACAACTTTTACTTCCGGTTTTTCTTCTTTCCTGCTGACCTGCAAATCTTCCACACCGGCTACCTGCGATATTGCCGACACAACCGCCGCCGCGTACACACGAGCATCGTCCATATCATGCCCGTAAAGTTCCACCGCCAGCTGCCCGCCCCCGCCGAACATCAGCGCCTCAATCGGGTCTTCGGCACTGAACCGCACCGCCGCTCCGGGTATTCTTTCGGCAAACCCGCGAAGCCTTTTTATTATGTCGTCCGGTGAACTGTCGCGCTGTCCTTTCGGCTTTAACCGTACAAACAAAAATCCCTTGTAGCTTTCTTCTTCCGTGGCAAAATGGCTGGCCTGGGCCGAGCCGAAAACCCCCCAGCGTATAAAGCTGTCACTTCTTTCGGGCACTCGCTGCTCGACTATGTTCTGCAATTGCTGCGCTACTACACCCGTCCGCTCGTACCGCGTGCCGATGGGCAGCTCATAGTTGGCCGTGAGTCTGTTCTGGTCCTGCTGCGGGATAAACTCCATCCCCATGAAACCTCCCAGACCTATACTCCAGACAAACAGCAATATACAGCAAACAAACACCGTCCTGCTGTTATGCAGCGCCCACTGAAGAAACTTCGAATATATTTCTTCGGTCCTGCTCAATATCTGCCCACCCCATCGGTAAAAACCTTCAAGCAGCCGGGTCTTCGGAAGCTCGCTGTTTACTTTCAGAAACTTCGAGCACAGCATCGGTACCAGCATCAGTGCCGTAAACAGCGATGCCACCAGCGCCATTGTAACTATAGCCGCAAACTGGCCGAATATAATAGCGGTAATACCCCCGACAAACATTATAGGCAGAAATATCGAAATAGTGGTCAGCGTAGAAGCTATTACCGCCACGCCTACTTCGTTGGCGCCGAACACCGCCCCTTCTTTAGGCCTTTGGCCTCGCGCACGATGCCTGTGAATATTATCGACCACAACTATGGCGTTATCGACCACAAGCCCCACCGCCACTGCAAGGCTGGCAAGACTGTCGGTGTTAATCGTATAATCCAGCAGCCACATCAGAAGAAACGTTATTATCAGCGAAGTGGGTATGGCAAGGGCAACAATGATGGCGGCCCGCAGGTCACGAAGGAAAAACAACAGAACTATGAAAACAAAAAACACCGCCCAGAAAACCGTATTTCGCAGGTTCGCCACCGATGCGAGAATAAAATCCGAGTTATCCATAACAATTTTCGGCTTGACATCGGGCGGAAGCGTTTTGCGTATCTGCTCAAGCTCAGCCCTGACCCTCCTGGCGACCTCAACGGTATTTTCTCCGCTTTGCTTCTGGATAAAAACCGCCATACCCCTTTCTTTGTTGACCCGCACATCATACGTGCGTTCGCGGAAAAAGTCCCTCACATCCGCAACGTCTTTGAGCTTTATTACCGTACCGTTACGCCGCGCTATCACAACTTCACCCACCTCTTCGGGACTGGAAAATTCCTCGGGAGTCCGTAAAAGCCAGTCCTTATAACCGGTTCTGAGGTTGCCGCCGGGAGTGCTGATGTTCTGCATCGCAAGGGCAGAATTAATTCCTGCCGCCGACAGATTCAACGCTGCCAGTTTATCACGGTCCAGGTCAACACGTATCTGCCGCTGCAGACCTCCCCGCGGAGTCGCTGCGGCCACACCTTTGACCCTCTTGAGAGGCTCCACTATCTGCTCATCGACTATATCCTCGAGCTTTGGGTAGCTGTCCCCGGCCGTAATCGCAATAACCACTATCGGCGACATCGCCAGGTCGAACTTCAAAAGCACCGGCTTTTCCGCTTCTTCGGGCATACGCCCTTTCGCAAGGTCCACCTTCTCACGAACGTCGTTTATTGTTTCGTCTATCTTTTGTCCCCAGTCGAATTTCAAAGTCACCGCCGACAGACCCTCCTTCGACAGGCTGATTACCTCGTCAACACCGCTGATAGTGCTCAGGGCGTCTTCCATCGGCTCGGTTATCAGCGTCTCGACCTCCTCAGGACCCGCCGACTCATAAACCGTCAATACCGATACCGCCGGTATCTCCAAATCCGGCATTAAATCCAGACCAAGAAACGACATCGACACCAGGCCGATTACCACTACCGCTACGAATATCATCGCCGTGGTAACAGGTCTGTTTACAGACAGTTCCGCAAGCCTCATTACCGAATCCTCTTTACCTTACACCTATATCTTCTATGCGAACAACCTCGACACCGACACCGTCGATAAGGTAATTCATACCGTTGACTACAAGACTTTCGCCGGGTTTCAACCCTTCCGTTATCTGGTATCTGTCGCCCTGTTTTATCCCCACATCCACAAAACGCTTGTGCGCAACTTCATCTTCAACCACATATACGTAATACGGGTCGACCTTGCCGCCCAGCACTACGTCCCTGCCGATAACCACAACATCATCTTTGTGCCTTGTAATCAGCGTCACCCGCGCAAACATACCCGGCCGAAGCAGCAACTGCTTGTTATCCAGGCGTATCTCAACAGGCATCGAACCTGTTTCGGCATCCAGCGCCGGATGAATCGAATACACCCGCGCATCAAAGACCCTTTCAGGGTATGCGTCCACCCGCATACGTGCAGCCGTGCCGGCCTCAATTATCTCCGCATATCTTTCCGCCGCCGCAACCACAATTTTCACCGTCTCTATGTCTGCAATTGTCACTATGTCAGTGCCTGCGCTTATAAGGTTGCCTTCGTCGATATGTCTTTTTGTCACTACCCCGTTAATGGGAGAGCGTATTGTCGATTCTTTCAGGTTTATTTGGGCAAGGTCAAGGTTGGCTTTCGCCGCCGCAACCCGCGCCTGGGCCAGCTCTGCCGCCGTTACCGCCTTGTCCCTGCTCTGCTCGGTGGTTGAACCCTGCTTGTATAATGATGCCATACGCTCTTTTTCTCGCGACCCATCGGCAAGTTCCACCTGCCTGGCGCGAAGGTCCGCCTCCGCCACCGCAACCTGAGCTGCATAAATATCGTGGTCTATTACACCAAGCTGCTGATTTCTGCTTACCCGCAGCCCTTCTTCGACCCGCGAGGTCAAAATATCCTTGCCGGCGCCCGGATTGCCCGCCGCTAAACCGCTGCCGCCTGTACCAACCGCCTCAAGGCTTTCAATCCGCCCCGCCACCTTGCTCTTTATATCAACAATCCTGTTGGCCTGTACCCAGCCGGTCAGCTCTATCGTTTCCTCTATCGAGTCCACACCCACACTCTCAACCTCAACCGGCACCTTCTTGGCCGGCTGTACCTTTTCTGCCGATTTGTGAAAGTAACCGAACCAGAACGTCAAAACCACCACTGCAGCCGCTGCCGCCCAGTACAAAACTGTCTTGCGTAAGTTCATCTTTTCTACCGCCATTTAATTTGCTCTGTCAGCTCATCAATACGTCGCCCAAGCACCATCCGCTGCCTCATTGAGCTTGCGCACGATATCAGTATCACGCCCAGGCTTACAATAAACAACCCCGTTGACCACATATAATGCTCACCCCGCATCACGCAGGCCGGGCTGTAGAGAAAAAACAATCCGGCCATCGGCAAAACCACAAGAAGTCCGCCAATGATATATTCCAAAACCCAAATGGCTGTTCTGTCTTTCATACAAGGCTCCCAAATCTATTCGCTTTTCGCCGCCCCACCGCTGTCAATAACCGCAAGCGTGCCCATAGCCTTTCGTAAAACCAGTTTGGCGATTATGTGCGAATACACCGACTCATAATATAATGCCCTGGCCCTGGTCAGCGCCGCCTGCGCATCAATAACCTCCACCTGCGTGTTCGTGCCTTCCCTGTAACCGACCTCCGCAAGCCGCAGCCCCTCCTGGGCGCGCACAAGATTGAGCCGCTGAGACTGAACAAATTCCTCAGCGTCTTTTATACTCAGCAGACCCGCCGCAAGTTCAAAAAGCGCCGTCTCCTCGGTATCGATTAAATCCACCTGCGATTGCCGCACACGTGCCTTCTGTGACAATACGTCCCCTTCTCTGGCAAAGCCGTCAAATACGGGAAAACTGGCTTCAAAACCCGTCTGCCATGCCCTGCCCCATTCGATTTCAGTGCTCCTGTGAGGGTCGGGCCTGGACCACGTATTGTCATAGAAACCGTTAATGCTGGGCCAATACCGGCTCTGAGCTACCCGCAGCAGTTCCTGCTGAAGCCTTATGTCAAACTCCTGCTGGAACAAATCGGGCCGGTTCTTGAACGCCGTTTGCACTGCCTCCTGCATTTCAATCTCCCACTGTTCGTATTCGAGCTCATCCGAAAGTTCGAAGTCACTGTCCTGAGATGCGCCCATAACCTTAACAAGCCGGCTCTTCGATACATTTATTGCATTCTTGTTCCGTATCAGCTCGGCATTAAAATTCGACAGCTCCACTTCCGCACGAAGAACATCGAAGTCCGACGCCACGCCCCCAGCGCGCTTTTTCTGTACGTCCTCCAGGTGTGCCTGCGCAGACCGAACCGCATCGGTACTGATTTCAAAAAGATGCTGATTCAAAAGAACATCGTTATACGAGTGCTGCGATTCATAAATCACCTCCTGAAAGGCCGCCTTGACCCGCTGGTCCGTTAATAGTGAAAAAAGCTTGCCCGCGCGCAGCCTGGCACCGATGGAACCGCCGGCAAATAAAGGCTGAGTTACCCGCAACCCTGCTGAATAATTATTCAAATCCCCAATCGTAACCTTCTGCCCGCCCGGAATACTAAAAGAACTGACCTCATCAAGACGCCTGTAACTGCCGACCGCGCTCAAAGACGGCAGTATCGCAGAGTACGATGCCATTTCCTGGCCCCTGCTGATTTCCTTTTCTTCAACAACACTCTGCAGTGTCTTGTTGTTTACAATCGTTACCTTCAGGCAGTCCGCCAGGCTCATGCTGCCGCTTATAACCGGCCGCATCTGCTGGGCCATTTGCCTTTGGTTTTGCCACTGCTGATAAGCGCGGTCTCTGGACATACTTACATTCTCATAAAGCTGCTCGCTGCTGGCGCAGCCGCCGGCAAAAACCGCCGTCACAGCCAAAAGCCCGCCGGCTAAAATTTTTCTTCTCACCAGGTTCATAAAATTCCTCACATCTGCACCATCGCAAAAATGCTGTCTTCCATTCCCTGCCGGTTCAATCCTGCTGCCCTGCTTTGCCCGCTGCCCTGATGCCCGCCGCCGAAAACTTAACGATATGCCCGATTACCTGCCCCAAATCGCCTATTGCCAGCCGCTGCCCTTCCACACCTGCAAATACCTCTCTGGTGCGAATCACGTGCAGTAATTGTCCAATCAGTGAATGTATGCACAACACCGCCTTGTCCCCGTCAAGTCCGGGACACACCTTCGCAAGCGCCTCTTCCAGCACGGTTAATACCGGAAAAACCATTTCTTCAAGAATAACGCTTCTTGGCAGATGCGGCTCGAACATCTCACGGGCCATAAGCTTGGTAAACCTTACCCCGCCGTTTTCCTCGACAAAGGGCTGGATGAACGCCTTCACGAACGCACCCAGCAAATCTTCCAGCCGCACCTGCCCCTGACCTCCGGACATAACCTCATTGATGACACTTATCCGGTAATCCCGCATCGCAAGCATCCGCCGGCGGAAAACCTCCATATACAGTTTCTCTTTACCGCCGAAATGGTAGTTTACCGCTGCCAGGTTGCATTCGGCTTCGGCCGTAAGGTCGCGTATGCTGGTGCCGTCAAAGCCTTTTTCGCAGAACAGCCTTTCGGCCGCATCCAGCAGCCGGCTGCGTACCTGCCCTTCAACCTCATTTATCCCGTTATCAGCCATTTCCGTATCTATACGCTCCTTATCAAACACTTGTTTGAAACTATAGTATAAAACACTCGTTTAATACAGTCAAGACCGTTTTTTAAATAATTTTTGCAGTAAACGCCACGGTTGCTGAAAAGGAGTGCACATTTGCATAACGACTTGTTAAATAAGAGCTTAGCTTTGGCCCGCCCCGTGGTTTTACAGCTAAATCACTGCTGCCAGCAGAAGCAGCACCATCGAAATAACCACCCCCGCGAAGGTAATTTTCGACCATTTCAGGTATTTGGCGTAGGCCGGATGCAGGTGTTCGAATTCGTGGTAGTAATCATCGATATCGCTGTCGCGCCTGGGCCGCAGCCGCAGTTTGACGTATATATGCCCCGCGGTTGATATTAGGAATCCCGCCCCCGCGATTATATACAGCACCGCATCCATCCCGCCTATAATACCACAATCCCCCTTCGCAACAATACCCTGCAGTGCAACCTTTTACCCCTGACTACCCAAGCCGCTTTTGGCTTGCCTATGAAGTCTCTACGCTCTGCCCGTAAGCCGTAGCGAGAACAGCAGCTAAAATGTTCGGTTGCCCAAACAGGTCAGCTCTTCTTATCGGCCTGCTTTGCGGGTGCAGCAGCTTCTGTTGTGGCTGCGGCTCCAGCTTCGGGCACCAGGGCCTTCTTTTCCTTTTTCCCGGCGTAACTCTTCCTATGTGCAACCTTCGGCAACGCCAGAACAGAATCACCCTCCGACCATCGCTGGTCGTCTTTCAACTGTTCCACCCGTTCATGCCGGCTGAGAACGTTTCTGTGTCTGACTAACGCACCTTTTACTTTAAGTGTCCGGTCGATGGACATAAAAATTTCTCCTGCCTGCTAATCGTCAAATCGCATCCCGTAGGCATCGCTAAAAGGCCTTGTTCCGAAGCTTTCATAGCCCAGCGGCGCTTTATAGCCGGCCCCGAGTCCAATTATTTTTTGTTTTGCAGCGTAACCGTCCGTTCCCGGTTTTTCCGGGTTATTGTATTTGCCGGCCGTTACCAGGTAGTACCAGTTGTCAATTTTTCTTATCTCCGTATCTATGCCCAGCCCGCTGAAATACTGCTTTACCGGCTGCAGATGGGCGGCATTCTGATACGTCTGTATAACGATTCTATTATTGCCTGTTTCTTCAGCCGGTTTAACGTCGGCTCGCCTAATCGGTTTTTCCTGAACAGTATCCGGTTTCGGTTCGACGCTGCTGGCCGGCGGAGGCGCCGCTGTTTTTCCGACGACTTTCACAGCTTCCTGGCCGGCCGGCTTTTCAACAACCCGTGAGCCCAGGCCCAGCCGGAAAACCGCCAAAACCAGCAGGATTAAACCCAGCAAAAACGCCACTGCCAGTTGATAAGGAACCGATATCTCGATTCTGTCGCCGTTAAGCCGCACTGCCGCCGGCTTCCTCGGCCAGGGCATCGGCGATTCAACACCGGTGCGACCGTCTTTTTCAGCCGCAATAAGGCTGTCCGCACGCTTGTCAGTGTCTGCCTGCGGCTGCGGCAACTCCGGCTGCGGCTGCGGCTTGCCCAAATCCGGCTTGACCTGGCCTTTACTGATTACCTCATAGAGCGACTTTTTCCTGCGGATACGCGCCATAAACTCAAATCAGCCTTAAATTTATTGTTAACAGCCTGACGATTGATTATAGTCTGTGCAGCATATACAAGCAAGGCAAAATCGGTCTGGGACCGGTCCGACGTTACTATTTACAATATTTCCGCCCGCATTGCAATCGAAAAACCTTAAAATATTTCCGCCCGCCAGCCGTGGCAATCTCCTCCCCGTCATTCCGGACTTGATGCGCTAGCATCTGTCATTCCTGCGAAGGCAGGAATCCAGATTGTTAGCCCCTTGCATTGGGGGTTTTTCTCTTTCCTGCACCGCAGGTCCTTTGGCCCATCAATCGTCAATCGAAAACTTGTGCCCGCGCAAGCGGGTATCGTCAATGCTACCTGCTCTATCGGAATGCAAGAAAAAAACCAAAAAACCGCAGGTTTTTTGGTTTTTAGTTCTTCGTTTTTAGTTTTTAGTTCAGAGTTCGTAGCATAGCGGACAGGCCTTCGGCAAGCTCAGGGCAGGCTCTGAGAGCGGTCGAAGGCGCCGGATTCTGTAACCGGCAAATCGAAAACAAATCCTTGCAGTTTTATCGCAAATATGCATAATTGTAAATTTAGCGGGTGAAGCCATTGCAAAGATTAACCAGCAAAATCTCTACGGAAAAGATTAAGTCGTTTGTGTAAGCCGAAGCATAGCAAAGGTCCCGGACTCAGGGTAGTGCGGGGAAGGAAATAGAATCGGTTCTTCAATCACAAGACTTTTTTTATTTGGTGCATTTTGGTCTGAACGACAAGGCTTCGCTATTTGCATAACGGAGTAATTATGGCTCACAAAAATAAGAGGACAAAAAACCCGTTGCGAAATGCAGGTGATCTTGGACGGCTTATGGCTGAGGGGGACAAACACTTAGCGCTCTACTATGTGGGGAGAGAGCGTTATGTTGATAAGGCTTTGTGCATAGATGACCCAGTTATTTTCATGATGGGGCCTAAAGGCATAGGCAAATCTGCTGTACTACAAATGGTAAGATTAGAAAAAACTCGGGATCAGAAAAGAATCATAAATATTGCACCAGATGACCTTGCGTTTTCAGCACTTGCTAATCTTAAGGTCGAGAGTCCAATGTTAACTGATGCAGTGCGTGGAACATGGTTGTTTAAGTCTTTGTGGGATTACGTTCTTTTGATGGAACTATGGGAAAAAGAGAACTCGCAGCCACAAAATCGTTTAGAAAGGTTTGTTTCCCTTTTTACTAAGACTAAAGACAAGAAACGGATTGAAAGACTTTTTGAAATAACAATAAGTGACAGTGGCAAAGCTACCACGCTGACAAATAGAATTCTTGAATTGATAAAGGAAATAGAATTGAGTGGCAAAATTAATAATATTGGTGTCGGAGGTTCCGTAAAAATTGCCAATGGGGGCTCAAAACAGTTTGAATTGTTATCAGAAATAAATAACGCAGTAAAAAAACTTCCAGCTATGCTTGAACACAATTATTATGTTCTGATAGATGATCTGGACTTATATTGGAAAAATGACCCAAATCAGAATGCTTTTATAGCCGCGCTATTCCTCTCACTTCGGAAGTTATCGACTCCACCTATAAAATTTATGGTTTCCATACGTGAGGATATATATAATTGTTTGCCGTTACCGGACAAGGATAAGTCAAGGGATAGAATATGCTCTAGATTAAGCAACATTTTTTCTGTAAATTCTTTTTTCTTTTGAATCAGCAGATTCGCTTTCGTTCTCCATTTCCACATTCATATCCAAATATCTTTTGCTGGCAATCCAGTCCTCACTGACCTCCATCTCAATGGCACTAAC
>DATKWV010000226.1:0-2385 GCA_035529405.1 Sedimentisphaerales bacterium
GGAATATCAAATGGCCTTTTTATTGGGATATGACATCGGCAGTTCGTCGATAAAGGCGGCGTTGATGGAAAGCGGCACGGGTAAGGTTCTGGCTGCGGCAGCTTGCCCGCAAAAGGAACTTGAGATTATCGCCGAGCAGCCCGGGTGGGCCGAGCAGCACCCGCAGGTATGGTGGGAGAACATAAAGGCAGCTACCGCCCAAATCAAGGCCAAAGTTAATTTCGATATAAGAAACGTACAGGCTATAGGTATATCATACCAGATGCACGGGCTTGTGGCGGTGGATAAAAATCAGCAGGTGCTGCGGCCTGCGATTATCTGGTGCGACAGCAGGGCCGTGGAAACAGGACGGCGAGCAGCAGAGGAAATAGGACAGGAAAAATGTCTTAAGACCATGCTCAACCTGCCGGGTAATTTCACGGCCTCGAAATTAAAGTGGGTAATGGAAAACGAGGGTGACATTTATTCCCGGATTCATAAAATAATGCTGCCCGGTGACTACATTGCAATGAAAATGACCGGCGAAATCAAAACCACGGCGTCCGGTCTTTCGGAAGGTATAATGTGGGACTTTCAGCGGCAGGGTCTTGCTGATTTGCTGCTGGAATACTACGGTATCGACAGGCGGTTAATTCCCGAAGTTGTTCCCACATTCTCCGTTCAGGGGGCATTATCAGCCGATGCCGCAGAGCAGCTGGGCCTGAAGGCAGGGACGGTGGTTTCCTACAGGGCAGGCGACCAGCCGAATAATGCCTTCAGCCTTAATGTCCTCAACGGTGGTGAAGTGGCAGCTACCGCAGGCACCAGCGGCGTTGTCTATGGTATCAGCGCCACAGCCGACTACGACAGCCGCTCGCGGGTTAATACATTCGTACACGTCAATCACACGCCGCAGCAGGGGCGTTACGGTGTATTATTGTGCCTTAACGGCACGGGCATATTGAACAGCTGGCTGCGGCACAATGTCACCGATAGCCTGACCTATGAGCAAATGAACGAACTGGCCGGACAGGTTCCCATCGGCGCCGAAGGACTGCTTGTGTTTCCTTATGGAAACGGGGCCGAAAGAACACTTGAGAACAAAAATATCGGCGCCTTTGTTCACGGGTTGAATTTTAATACCCATAACAGGGCGCATTTACTCAGGGCCGCACAGGAGGGTATTGTCTTTGCGCTGAACTATGGTCTTGGCATAATGCGAAATGTCGGCGTACGGGCCGATACTGTCAGGGCCGGTAACGCCAATATGTTCCTCAGCGATGTTTTCGCGCAGGCCTTTGCGGCGGTTACGCAGGCCGTTGTACAGCTTTACAACACCGATGGCGCCCAGGGTGCCGCAAGGGGCGCAGGTGTGGGCGCAGGGGTGTATAAGAATCTCGATGATGCGTTTGTCGGCCTGGAACCTGTCAGGATAATCGTACCGCAAAAGCAGTTGACAGATGCCTATCTGGAGGTTTACACAAGATGGCAGGGTATCCTGGAAGAACATCTGACAAGTTGAGTTTGAAGAAGCTGTTTGTCGGCAGTGTTGTGCTTGGTGTGTTTTCGGGTTGTTTGGTTTCTGCCGGGCAAAAAGTTGTCATTACGGGCGAACTGAAAAAGTGGCATACCGTCACAGTTACTTTCGATGGGCCGGCCACAAGTGAAAACGCTGTGCCGAATCCGTTTCTGTATTACCGCCTGGATGTGACTTTCACCAATGGTGACAGTACCTATACCATACCGGGGTTTTACGCTGCCGACGGCGATGCTGCTAATACAAGTGCAGCGGAAGGCAATAAATGGAGGGTGCGTTTTACGCCGGACAAGGTTGGCAGGTGGACTTATAAGGTGTCATTCAGAAAAGGCGAAAACGTCGCAATAAGCGATTTGCCCGAGGCCGGCGAACCAGCGGTTTTTGACGGGGCGTACGGGACATTCGAAACAGGGCCGACCGACAAGACCGGACAGGACTTCCGCGGCAAAGGCAAGCTCGGTTATGTCGGGCAGCATTATTTACGGTTCGCTGAGACGGGACAGTATTTTATCAAGGGCGGCGCCGACAGCCCGGAGAATTTTCTGGCATACTTCGAGTTCGACAGTACTTTCGACACGGCGGGGCGCAAAAGAGAAGGGGAGGCCGACAGTGATGAAAAATTTCTGCATCGCTACGAACCGCACGCGCGGGACTGGCGGGCCGGTGACCCTGTATGGAAGGACGGGAAAGGTAAGAACATCATCGGTGCATTAAATTATCTGGCTGGCAAGGGTATGAACAGCGTTTACTTTATTACCTACAATATCGACGGCGGTGACGGCAGAGACGTATGGCCCTGGACAGGGCCTGACGAAAAACTGCGGTTTGACTGCAGCAAACTCGACCAGTGGGAGATTGTATTTTCGCAT
>DATKWV010000227.1:0-2629 GCA_035529405.1 Sedimentisphaerales bacterium
ATTATATCAAAGAACAGACCGGCTGGTGCGTAACTGTGCCGGCATATCGGCAGGAGGTTGTTCTGGATTAGGAAGTTATACTAAACTTTCATTATATACAGGAGAGCGAAATGGCAGACAAATCAGTTGTTAGCCGCAGAAGTTTCATTAAAAGCGCTGCTGCCGTAACCGGTGCATTTTTCATAGTTCCGCGACGAGTCCTGGGAGGGCCGGGTTATACGCCGCCCAGCGAAACAATCACGCACGCGATAATAGGTGTCGGCGTGATGGGACTTAACCACATCAATTACTGCCACCAGGACAACAAGGCAAGGCTTCTGGCAATCTGCGACGTGGATGACAAACACCTTGCCAAAGGACTTCGGAAAGCAGGCAAAGGATGCAAAGGCTATAAGGACTTTCGCGACGTACTGGCCCGCGGCGATATTGACGTGGTACACAATGTCACCCCGCCGCACTGGCATGCAGTCATAGCCATCGCCGCCGCCCAGGCTGGCTGCGATATATGGAATGAAAAACCGATGACACGAACAATAGCCGAGGGTCAGCCGATTATCGATGCCGTGCGGAAAAACGGCAGGATGTTCCGATTGAACACGTGGTTCCGTCTGCATGACAGCTTGTATGAGCTGGGCAGTGACGCCAAAACGATTAAAAAACTGGTCAGCAGCGGGCTGCTGGGCTGGCCGCTTACAGCAAGGGTCAGTCCTTCAACAGGTTTTACGTGGAAAACAGCGATGTGGGCCGGGCGCACCGACTTAAAACCACAACGCGTGCCGCGGCACTTCGATTACGATATGTGGCTTGGCCCTGCCCCGTACAAACCTTATCATCCGCATCGCAGTCACTGGACTTTCCGGGGCTACTGGGATTATGACGGCGGCGGTCTTGCGGATATGGGCCAGCACTACCTCGACCCTGTGCAGTACATACTCGACAAGGACGATACCAGCCCCGTTGAAATCCAGGCGTGGGCGAAGTGGCCGACGCATCCCGAGGCGGTAGGGCTGTGGGACCGTGTGGAAATGAGGTACGCGGACGACTGCCGTATCATACTCGAATCCGGCGAACTGGGACCCGACAAAACCGCAGGCAAGCCTTTCCTCGAGGGGCCGTCGGGAAAAATCTACAAGGGTGGTATTACTGACCCGCCGAACCTTAAGGACGCTGTTGCAAACCTGCCGGAACCGGAACCGATGATAAGCGACTTCAATGTCTCGATAACAACAAGGCAAAAGTTCGGCCTCAACGAGGTCAACGGCAACCGCAGCAATATGCTGGTGCATCTTGCCAACGCCGCCATACGCACAGGACGCAAACTGCGGTTTGACCCGGTTTCTCAGCGTTTTACAGGTGACGAACAGGCAAACCGCTTAGCGGACCAGCCTATGCGGGCGCCGTGGCAGCTTTGAATTGATTATTGATTATCGGCTATTCAGTTCCTGTTGCGAAAGAACGGCAGGCTGGAAGGAGACGGACAAATGAAAGAACTCAAGAACAGGTTTATCGAATCGATTATCCTTTTGACAGTTTTCACCTGCCTGGCCGGTTGTGCACAGCTTAGCGGGTTGATTCGGCCGCCTTCAGGACAGCCGTCGCCGGCGGTTGCAAGGATAATTGAACGTATGCCGGCAGAAAACATAGACCAGGGTCAGAAACTGTCGGCGGAACTGGTGGCGCTTGGCCCTGAGGCAATAAAAGAACTGTGTCATAAGCTTTTGCCAGCCGGTAAAGGCGACGACAACAAGGCCCGATTTGCTCTGCAGGGCCTGAGTATGTACGTATCGCGTGCTGATGCCGAAAACGAACGAACGATGTATGCTGCGGCGATTGTCAAGGCCCTGCAGGAAAGAAACCACCCCCAGGTAAAGGCCTTTTTGATAGGCCAGTTACAGTTGGCCGGAAAACGAGAATGCGTAGAGCCGCTTGCGAAATTCCTGAACGACAAAAAGCTTTGTGAACCTGCCACGCGGGCATTGCTGGCAATCAACAGCGACGATGTTTGTGAAAAGCTGCTCCAGGCCCTACCCAAACTGCGCGGCAAGAATCGAATCACGGTGGTAAAAGCACTCGGCCAGATGCGCTGCGAACACGCGGTAAACGACCTGCTGCAATATACAAAGAGCCGGCAGGCGAATTTGCGCAGGACCGCGCTGTATTCTCTTGCCAACATCGGCCATCCGTCGGCCTGCGGTGCGTTGGCGAAGGCATCGAAATCAAAAAACCTCTATGAAAGAACCCGTGCAGCTTCTTTGTACCTGCTGCTGGCTGAAAGACTTGCCGAGGAAGGGTACAAAGACCAATGCGCAAAAATATGCTGCCAGGTCATAGAATCCTGCGGTAAAAGCGGCGATGACCATTTGCGTACGGCCGGCGTTGCTGCAGCGGTTTCGGCACTTGGCGCCGACGGTCTTAAGGACATCTCCGACACGGCGCTGCGCACCAGGCTTGAAAAATATATCGGCGCTACTGTCGTTGCCGAGGCCGAGGGATTTGTGCCGCTGTTTAATGGAATAGACCTGACGGGGTGGAAGAGACACGAAGGTCTGCCCGGCGGCGGGCCGGATGGAAAGTGGTTCGTTGAAGACGGTGCGATTGTCGGTATGCAGGACCCGCCCGGCAAAGGCGG
>DATKWV010000228.1:0-7784 GCA_035529405.1 Sedimentisphaerales bacterium
AGCTGGCCTGCCGGAAAGCGAGCGGCGGTAAGCCTGACGTTCGATGATGCCAGGCCCAGCGAAATAGACAATGGGCTTGACATTCTTGACCGTTATGGAGTCAAGGCCTCGTTTTATGTTATACCGTCGAACGTGGAAAAGAGATTGGCCGGCTGGAAGAAAGCGGTCGCCAACGGCCATGAAATCGGTAATCATACGCTAAAACATCCATGTTCGGGGAACTATCCGTGGTCCCGCGAAAAGGCGTTGGAGAATTACACGCTTGAGATGATGGAACAGGAACTGGAGGAAGCTAACGCGACTGTTGAGCAGTTGCTGGGTGTCAGGCCGACCACCTTTGGCTATCCCTGCGCACAAACATTTGTCGGACGAGGCACTGAGGTTAAAAGCTATGTGCCTCTTGTAGCCAGGAAATTTGCCGTTGGTCGAGGATATGCCGACCAATGTCTCAATGACCCGGCATTTTGCGATTTAGCGCAGGTGTATTGCCTGATAATCGACGGTCTGGATTTTGAACAGGTAAAGGTGCTTTTTGACCGTGCTGCCGAAGACGGCCAGTGGCTTATCCTTTGTGGCCATAAAGTAGAACGGTCGGCGGGGAACCAAATCGTCCTAACAACAACACTGGAAGCCATCTGCAAATACGCCAGTGACCCGGCAACCGAACTATGGTTTGACCGTGTTGATGTGATTGGCAAGTATATCGCACAACAAAGACAGTAGACATCGCAAAACAGCTTCACCGGTAAGAGCAAGGTAGATTTTGATATAGCCGCGGCGATATGAAATGGCAGCTTACCGAGACGAAGAAATAGATGAGGCGGTACAGCTTAAGGAAAGTGTTTTTGTGTATGCCGTTAAAAGGAAAATATGGCTTCTGGCGGCACTGTTGTTGTTTTGTTGCGGTGGCGCAGCCGCTGCGGACAAGGCGGTACCTGATATCGGGGGTGGTAAAAAAAGCAGGCCCGAGCCGGTGGAAGTAATGGTTCCGATGCGGGACGGTGTCAAACTTCATACGAAAATATGGAAACCCGCCCAACCCGGCAGTTATCCGGTAGTATTCACCAGGGCCTACTGGCCGGGTTTTGGCAAAGACCACGAGAGATTTACAGACGCCGGATACGTCTATGTCGGCCAATCCACACGAGGTCACGGGAAAAGCGAAGGCGCTTACGGCATCAGCCGCAGGTTCTTTGACGACGCTGATGACGGTTATGATTCACTGACCTGGATTAGTAAACAGCCCTGGTGCGATGGAAAAATAGGAATGTACGGCAAGTCATACTGGGCCATAACCCAGTGGCTTGTGGCACCGCTGCAGCATCCGAATCTGGCAGCCATTGTCCCCCAGAACTGCAACCCGGGCACCTGGGACCGGGGTTATCACGACCACGGCGCTTTGCAATTAGCCCACGTGGCCACACGCATCTACAGCGACAGCGAAGAGCAGCGAAAAAAAATCGAGGAATACGGCTGGATGAAATGGTATCGACATCTGCCTTTGATTACGCTGGACACCGCAGCCGGTACAAAACCGAATAAACTATGGCACGACTATGTCCTGCATTCGACGTATGACGCCTATTGGAAAGCTACGGATATACGCGATAAGTACCACAAAATCAGAATACCTGCTTATCTTATGTGCGGCTGGTACGACAACTATCCCGGTGCGACCCTAAAATACTTTGAGAAATTGACAAAACTTGGTGCGACAAACGAAATTCGGGTGGTCATAGATGCTTCGGATCATCTTAACCGGGTTGTCGGCGACAGAGACCTCGGGAAAAACGCCGGCAAAGACGAAGTGGGTGTGGCTATTCGCTGGCTTGATTATGTAATAAAGGGTATCGACAACGGTATCAAGAACGAGCCCAAGGTCAAAATTTTTGTTATGGGCATAAATCAGTGGAGGTTTGAGAACGAATGGCCGTTGGCACGTACTAAATTTACAAATTACTACTTTCAAAGTAACGGTACAAGACACGGCCGGCTCAGCATCGAACCGCCCTGCGACGAACCCGCGAGCAGATATACATACGAGCCGAACAATCCGGTTCTAACACTTGGAGGCAATCATTCCTTCTTTGACGAGCGTCTAAGTAACATAATTCGCGCAGGCCCTGTTGACCAGCGGCCGAACGAGGTCAGAGACGATGTGCTGATTTTCACAAGCGAACCGTTGGAACAAGACACTGAAGTTACCGGCCCGGTAGAAGTAAAGCTCTACGCGGCATCCTCAGCCAGGGATACGGACTTTATTGCCAGACTCATAGACGTCTATCCTGACGGCACAGCATACAATCTGACCGAAGGTATAATCCGTGCCAGGTTCCGCAACTGCGTATGGCAGCAGCCGGAGCTTCTTGTTGCCGGGAAGGTTTATGAATATACAATAGAACTGCAGCCGACAAGCAACGTCTTTAAGCGCGGGCATCGCATCCGTGTACACCTGACCAGCAGCGGTTTTCCAATGTGGGACAGGAACCCGAATACAGGTCGCAGACAGGGTATGGACACCGAGCTGCAGGTTGCCGAACAGACCATTTATCACAACAAGCAATACCCTTCACATATCAGACTGCCCGTGATACCATGACTTGGCGGCGGGTGTCATAGTAAACCTTATAAACATAGTTCGGTTCTTGAAAAGGAGGCTAACGAATGCGAAACAGTACTATTAGAGTTTTCGTGCTTTTGCGCGGCGCAGCTGGTCTGGTGATTGTAAGCTACCTGTTTGCATTGTTAGTTTGCGGTCAGGGCTGCGCCGGGACCGAGAGGTTCGTGAAGGTCACAGATATGCCGTGCGCGGCAGAGAAGCCGGCGCACGAACTGTCGCCTGCGGTACAAATGCAGTTTATGCGGCCGGGCCAGTTGGAAGCAGCTGCGCGACACTTTCCTGTGGTTTATGTGCCGTTCGGCTGCATCGAGTGGCATGGCCGTCATCTGCCGCTTGGCACAGACGCACTGAAGGCTCATGGTATTCTCGTGAAGTGTGCGGAAAAATTCGGCGGGGTGGTGTATCCCCCGGTGTACTTTCGCGCCGGACGAGACCAGGACGACCTTTTGCCGGTAATTACCGACCTGTTCGAGCGTCTTAAAGCCGCCGGCTTTCGAGTAATCGTAGGTGTGTCGGGCCATAATGTTCAGCAACAAATTGACATGATTAACAAAGCGCTGGAGCCGGTGGTGGCAGACGGCAGTGTTACCGGAATCGGGCTTTGGGAAATAACGCTCAGTCAGGGTCCCGAGTCGGGAAGCGACCATGCTGCAAAATGGGAGACATCAGACATGATGTTCTTTTACCCTGAGCTTGTAGACCTTTCGGAGTTGGGTACCGGCCCTCTTGCGCCCAAAATGAAGCCTCCCGACGGGATTGGCGGATTAGACCCTCGCAAGCATGCATCGACCAGTGTGGGCGAAAGAAATGTCGATTTGGCTGCCGAGGCTATCGGCAACAAGGCCAGGGAACTGCTGGAGTCGCTGCCGAAAGAGCAAAGGTCGTTCAGGCTTAAATCCGTTAGTCCCGAACACTGGTGGGTAATCTGAATATCTTTTACAAATACCAGGGACTTAGCATTTCTGCCGTGCTTGATTTTTGTCGGTTGCGGAGGTAAAATAAACTTGCTTGTATTACGTGAACGGCGACCCGTTGCGTACAGCGATAAGTATAAGTGCATAGGCACAAAAATGACCGGCTTTAAACTTAACAACCAGTTCATGCCCGCCGGCGACCAGCCGCAGGCCATAGAAAAACTCTTCGCCGGCTTAAACGCCGGCAGGTCGAGCCAGACACTTATGGGTGTTACCGGCTCAGGCAAGACGTTTACAATGGCCAATGTAATAGCCGCGTTTAACCGGCCAACGCTTATTATTTCGCACAACAAGACACTGGCCGCCCAGCTTTATGAAGAGTTCAAGGAGTTATTTCCTGAAAATGCCGTCGAGTACTTTGTCAGCTATTACGATTATTATCAACCCGAGGCCTATATTCCGCAGCGGGATATTTACATAGAAAAGGACGCATCCAAGAACGCCGATTTAGACCGTTTGCGTCTTTCGGCCACTACGAGTCTTTCAACCAGAAGCGATGTAATTATTGTCGCGTCTGTAAGCTGTATATTCGGTTTAGGCTCGCCTGAAGATTATAAAGCTTCGGTTTTGCCGGTTACGGCAGGCCAGCAGATTTACAGAAACGATTTGCTGGGCAGGTTGGCCGACCTTCAGTATAACAGAAACGATATTGATTTTCAAAGGGGTACGTTCCGAGTTCGCGGCGATGTTGTTGAGCTGCAGCCGTCTTATGAAACCTATGCGATTCGTTTCGAATTCTTCGGCGACCAGGTCGAAAAAATATCATATATAAACCCTGTTGCAGGTACAACGCTGGCTGAGGAAAGGCAGGTATTTATTTACCCTGCACAGCATTACATTATGCCCGCCGAGAGGATAGCTGCGGCTGTGGAAAGTATAAAGGCTGAGTTGAAAGACCGGCTGCAGCAATTCCGAAGTGAGGGTAAACTGCTTGAGGCGCAGCGCCTGCAGGCACGGACCATGTATGATATTGAAATGATGGAGGAAGTCGGCTACTGCAGCGGCATCGAGAATTACGCCAGGCATCTTTCGCAGCTTCCGCCGGGCGCAAGACCTTATACGCTCATCGATTATTTCCCGAAGGATTTTCTTTTGTTCATCGATGAATCGCACATAAGTTTGCCGCAGGTTCGGGCGATGTGGTCAGCCGACAGGAACAGAAAACAGGTGCTGGTTGACCATGGTTTCAGGCTGCCCAGCGCCCTGGACAACAGGCCGCTGCGTTTTGAGGAATTTCAGGAAAGCTGGGCAAATGTTATTTTTGCTTCTGCTACTCCCGGGCCGTTTGAGTTACAGCACAGTCAAAACGAGGTCGTCGAGCAAATCATCAGGCCCACAGGCCTGGTTGACCCGGAAATCAGGGTATGTCCTGCTGATAACCAGGTCCAGCACCTTTTGGGCGAGATACAAAAGAGGGTCAGGGCCAAAGAGCGGGTGCTTGTTACCACGCTTACAAAGAGAATGGCCGAAGACCTTGCCGCTTATATATCAAAAGAGGGGGTTAAATGCCGGTACCTGCACAGCGAAATTGAAACTCTCGAGAGGGTAAAAATACTTCATGACCTTCGCAGCGGCGAATTTGATGTGCTGGTGGGCATAAATCTGCTTCGAGAGGGCCTGGATTTGCCCGAGGTTTCAGCAGTGGCGATACTCGATGCGGACAAGGAAGGATTCCTCAGAAGCCAGACCTCGCTGATACAGACTATCGGAAGAACCGCCAGAAACATCAACGCCACTGTCTTTTTATATGCAGACAAGGTTACCCAATCCATGCAGAAAGCTATTGACGAAACCGACAGGCGCCGTAAAATTCAGCTTCAGTACAACAAAGAGCATAATATCAAGCCCGAAACGATAAAGAAGGAGATTCGCAAGAGCCTGACCGAACAGATAAAGGCCAGACAAACCGCCAGAGAAGCGGTCCGATTCGACAGCGATGAGTACGAACGGGTGGAGCTGACAGGGCAGATTGAAAAAGAAATGCTGGAGGCAGCAGAGGCAATGGACTTCGAACGAGCGGCATTTTTGCGGGACCAGTTAAGGCAGTTGAAGGATTTACCAGAGCTTGTTGTAACCAGCAGGGCTAAAAAGGATGCGCGCAGAACTGCCAAAAGCAAGCTCAGCTACAGGTCGGCACGGCGGACCAAAAAGGTTGAATAATTCGGAAAGGAATCAAAAGGCAAAAATGAAAAAGCTGAATATAAAGGAAGCACTTCCACTTATAAAAATGGCAATCGAAGAGGACCTTGGCAGAGGTGACATGACCGGAGAGCTTTTTGCCAAAGACGACAATATTGCCAGGGCCGATATCATATCCCGCGAAGAAATAGTCCTGTGCGGCATCGACGTTGCCAGGCAGATTCTGCGACTTTACGACAGAAAGCTCAAGCTAAGACCCATCAAAACCGACGGCCAGAGGGTGCATGTGGGCGGCAAAATCGCCGTTATCGAAGGTCCGCTGTGCTCGATGCTAAGCGCCGAGAGGGTAATGCTCAATTTCCTGCAGCGACTGAGCGGAATAGCAACAACAACGTATAAATATGTGCAGGCGATTCAGGGCACAAAGGCAAAAATCTACGATACGCGTAAAACCACACCCGGCTGGAGGGTGCTCGAAAAATATGCGGTCCGCTGTGGCGGCGGGCACAATCATCGGCTGGGACTTTATGACGGGATACTCATAAAGGATAATCACCTTGCGCAATTAGGACGCAACTTCAGCGCCAAACTTGCGAAAATTATTGCCGAAGCCAGAAAGATTAAGCATGTCAAGTTTGTCGCAGTGGAGGTTGACCATGTTGACGACCAGCTGAACCACGTATTAAGAATTCCCGGTATCGACATCGTGCTGCTGGACAATATGGGTCAATGGCAGTTAAAGCACGCTGTGGATATGAAGAACAGAATGCTGGGCAAAAAAACGCGTAAACCGCTGCTGGAGGCCTCGGGCAAAATAACCTTAGACGGCGTTTCAGCTATTGCCCAGTGCGGCATCGACAGAATCGCCATCGGCGCAATCACGCACTCAGCAACAGCGGTTGATATCGGGCTGGACAGGTAGTTAAGGATTATGACCATAAACGACGTTCTGGACCCTGATAAAATCGCCCTCAACCTCAGGACAAGCCGTATTGGCCGTAAGATTCTCGTATATAACAGCACCACAAGTACCAATGACGTTGCTGCTGAATATGCCCGCAACAGGAAAAACGATGGCCTGGTAATTTTTGCAGAGTATCAAACGGCGGGTCGCGGCAGGGCCGGCGCCGAATGGGTCAGCAGACCCGGCGATAGTATTCTGGCGTCAATACTCTTAACCGAATGTGTGTTGAATTGCGAATTGCTGTCGCTTGCGTGCGGCATTGCCGTGGCCGAAGCCGTTACTGAGGTCGCGGGCGTACAGGCGAAGGTGAAATGGCCCAATGACGTGCTGGTCAACGGCAGAAAAGCAGCAGGCATACTTGTTGAAGCAAAATCAGCACCGCAAACGCAGGGCGGTATCTGCATTGTGGGTGTGGGAATAAATTGTCACCAGACGCAGGATTCTTTTGACACCAGCCTGCAGGCTGTGGCTACGAGTATAGATATGGAATCGCATTGTGTATGTAACCGTAACCTGGTAGCGAAAATGTTCCTGGTCTCGATGGATAACTGGCTGGCCGCCGCGCAGCAAAGTCCCGAGGCGGTGACGGAAGGGTGGAGCCGGTTGAGCGCTCAGATGGGCCAGCACCTGACTGTCGTCTATAATGGTGCTCAGTTCAGCGGTATCTGTGCCGGCATAGACCCTGAAAAAGGTCTGACACTTCGACTCGATAGCGGCGGCGTACGCTTTTTCGACGCCGTACATACAACCATCGTAAAATAAGACCGGTGGTTTTGAAAACTGGCTTCGGGTTCGATTCTGTTCGATTCAGGCGGAAATCAAAAGCTTCTGTTTCGTTTGTTTTCACTTTCTGGTATATTATTATTGTTTTGTCCGAACGCACCCGAACAAGAACCACAATACGTGAGGAAACGGTTATGGCTGAAAGATTTGACGTTGTTGTAATAGGCAGTGGAACAGGCGGCTATGCCGCTGCTGTCAGGTGCGCACAAAAAGGCGCATCGGTGGCTATTGTTGAAAAAGATACTGTCGGCGGCACCTGCCTGAATTGCGGGTGTATCCCGTCAAAGGCGCTGCTTGCCTCGGC
>DATKWV010000229.1:0-24350 GCA_035529405.1 Sedimentisphaerales bacterium
CAAATTCATGGCAAAAAATTGACACGCTACCGGACAAGGGTCTCGGCGGCAAAGGTTATTGGGACAATCGACATCTGCTTGCCGCTGACAGGGTAAATGGCCGAAAATTTTACTATTACACTGACGGAAAACTATATCGAAGCACCGATAACGGCCTGACCTTCGCGCCCACTGCAGCTTCACTTCCGCCTTTAAGTAATGATGTACGCAGCGAGCGAATCGGCAACGATGTAAAAGCCGCACCATGGATTGAAGGCCAAGTCTGGGCCAGTTTTGACTCAAGAGGTTTGTATCGCTCCTCTGACAGCGGCTCTTCATTTTCAAGGTTAAAAAATGTGGATAAGGTG
This sequence comes from Sedimentisphaerales bacterium, assembly GCA_035529405.1. Taxonomy (GTDB): domain Bacteria; phylum Planctomycetota; class Phycisphaerae; order Sedimentisphaerales; family Anaerobacaceae; genus DATKWV01. The sequence continues at coordinate 348 of DATKWV010000229.1, forward strand.
CTTTTGTTTGATTTTGGCAGACCATTAAACAGAACCTCACCTCCGATTGTTTATTTATATGGTACGGTAAACGGTAAAGACGGTATTTTCCGGTCACTTGACTTTGGTGAAAAATGGCATGACATTACCCCTGCTGAAAAGATTGGTATCGGCTGTGACCCACGTGTAATGGAAGCCAGCAAACAACATTGCGGCCTTGTCTTTGTCGGTACCAATGGCCGCGGCATATATTACGGCGTACCCGATGATTTTTCAGCCGTCAGGTAAAAGTCGATACTAAAACGCCGGTCGCTGGTTTTTTTTAGTACTGTGTTTTAATCTTCTGCCGGGCAGCGGGGGTCGCGGTGACAAATCGTTGTTTTGCAGACTACAATGGTTGAGCAGAAACGTTTACGCAGGTTGAACGACAGGCCGCCCAGAAAGGCCCTGTATGTCCTTTACTGGATGCAGGCTGCCCAGCGGGCTGAATATAACCACGCACTGGAATATTCCATTCAAAGGGCCAATGAGCTTAAAAAACCGGTGGTTGTTGTCTTTGGCATAACGGACAATTACCCCCAAGCCAATCTGCGACATTACCATTTCATGCTCGAGGGCCTGCGGGAAACAAAAGACACTCTTGCAAAAAACGGTATAAGGCTGGTTATAAAACACCGGCCGCCTGAGCTTGCCGTGGCGGAAATTGCCAAAAGAGCCTGTAATGTGGTTGTTGACGCAGGCCATACGCGCATCCAGCGAAAATGGCGGCAATACGCCGCCCGGCATATCGATTGCATCGTGGAAGAAGTCGAGACTAATCTGATAGTGCCCGTTACGCAGGCTTCGGAAAAAGAAAACTTCTCAGCGGCGACCTTCAGGCCCGGAATAACTGCAAAACTTAAAGACTATCTGGTTAAACTACGACATACCGCCCCTGTACGAAGTTCTTTGAAAATGGATTTTGACAGCTTCGACATAAGCGATGTAAACTCCGCGCTGGCAAAGCTTGATATTGACCGCAGTGTAAATGCCGTGGGACTGCCTGCGGGAACAACCGCAGCCCAAAAGCAGCTCAACATTTTCATAAAGAATAAATTAGACAAGTACCCGCAGCTGCGAAATGACCCGACCAAAGACGCTGCCAGCAATATGAGTGCTTATCTTCACTTCGGCCAGATTTCTCCGCTGTACATAGCGTTGAAGGTTTTGGACACCGTCAGCGGCGGCAGGGATGCCTATCTTGAAGAGCTTATTGTCCGCAGGGAGCTGAGCCATAATTTTGTTTTTTTCAATCGCGATTACGATACTTTCGCATCACTGCCGAGCTGGGCCTCGAACACGCTTGTTTTGCACACCCGCGACAAAAGACAATACCTTTATTCACTAAAGGAATTCGAACACGCCCGAACGCACGACCCTTACTGGAACGCCGCCCAAAAGCAGATGCTTATAACCGGAAAAATGCACGGGTATATGAGGATGTACTGGGGCAAAAAAATTATCGAATGGAGCAAAAGTCCGCAGCAGGCGTTCAAGACCGCCCTTTATCTGAATAACAAATACGAGCTTGACGGTCGGGACCCGAACGGCTTTGCGTCGGTGGCATGGTGTTTCGGAAAGCACGACCGCGCTTGGGGCCAGAGAGACATTTTCGGCAAAGTAAGATATATGAGTGCCGGGGGTTTAAACCGAAAATTCGACCCCAATAAATATGTTGAAAAAATAGCCCTTCTCGAAAACAAAGCGAAAATATAAAGGACACAGTACAAGTCGGTCGGTTTGTCAGTCTTTCTTTACATAGAGCGTCTGCGACGGGAAGGCAAATTCGATCTTTTCGGCCTCGAACCGCTTCATAATCTCGATGTTGACCCGTTCGTTGACCTCGTGGTAGAGCCAGTACTGGGCGGGTCTGACCCAGTAGCTGACATAAATATTCAGCGACCAGTCGTTGAAATCGCTGAAATATACCCTCGGCGGCCTTTCGGGGTCTGTGTTGACCTCGGGTACGCCGGCCAGAATTTCCTTTATGATTGCAACGGCCCTTTGGGCCTTTGCGTGGCCGCAGTCGTAGGTGATGGTAATGTTGGATGTTCTTCGAATGTAAGGCCTTTTGCCGATATTTTCCACGGTTGTGTTTGCGATTATGCTGTTGGGGATTGTTACAAGGTGACCTTCCAGCGTGCGTATGCGGGTGCTCCTGAAGCCGACCTCTTCGACCGGGCCGTAATGTTCACCGACCCTGACAAGGTCGTCGATATGGAACGGCCGGTCGGCGAAAATGGTTATGGAAGCGAAAAAATTTGCGATTGTATCCTTGGCTGCCAGTGCTATGGCAATGCCCCCGACACCCGCACTTAAAAGAATGGCCTTTATTTCAGCGCCTAAAATGCCGTCTGCTATCCACAGCGCAGCGATAATTACAATCGTTGTTCGCAGCGACTTGCGTATCACCGGAACCAGCATATCATCCAGCTTTGTTTTGGTTTTGCCGGTCCACCGCAGCAGGTAGTGCTCGATAATATCCACAAGCCGATAGATGGCGTACGTAACGGCTATAGCTGCAACGGCCTTTCCGATTTTCAGCCACCACGCAGCGATGGTTGTGCTTATGCCCTCGTCCCCGAAGACCAGAATCGCCCTGCACAAAAGCAGCGTTACCGCAAAAAGTATAACCGACAGCGGTTTGACAAGACATTTGAACAACAGCGCAACAACAGCCGTAGCCGGCTTTTTTTCCGCGCGCTCGACGTACCTGCCGATTACAAATCGCAGTATCTGCGCAGCGGCCATGGCAAACAGCACTATGACTAAAACAAGCACAAAGCGCCAGACCGCGTTGCCCTTCATAAGTTCGTAATTGATTGCCTTCAGCAGCCAGTCGGCTGCACAAATAAGGTTTGTTTGCAATGCAACGCTCATTTTTTATCTCCCTGACGAACAATTATCCGGATTTCTGTGAATAAGCAGGGCTTTTTTATATACTATCGGGGTGCTGATTTCCACTAAAACAGCCTTTTTGCGCACCGGATTTTTCTTTACTTATAAAAAAACCGTGCAAGAATAAACCATTATACGACAGCTTAATCTTGGAATTCAGGGGTAATTAAAATGAAACAGCCAATAACACCTTTTTTGCTGGTTTTTATGCTGGGTTGTCCGGTCGTGCTGGGCCGGCAGGAAAGCCAGCGTCAGCCGCCGGTATCGCTGACCGTCTATAACAATGACTTTGCCGTTGTCAGCCAGCTTCGGCCCGTTGAGTTCGAGAAGGGATTGAACACCATAAAATTTACCGACATTGCCTCGGCTATCGACCCTGCGACTGTGGGCCTGGAGTTTGTCAACACTCCGGCATCGGTATCGATACTTGAACAAAGTTACGAATACGACCTTGCAAGTATGGATAGTATTCTGATGCGCTGCATCGGCAAAAATATAACCGTTGTGCTCAAAGGCAGCGGCGCAGATACCGGCAGGGTATTGACAGGGACACTTCTTGCTGTGGTTGAAAATAATCCGGTTTTGAAAAGCCAGGAGGGCAAAATTGAAATCCTCAATACAGACAGCATCGAAGCAATTACACTCAAAGAATCTGTCCAGGATTTGGTCACGCAGCCTACGCTGGTTTGGCTGGTCACAGCAGGCGAAAAAGGCAGACAACTTTGCAGGCTGACCTATATGACGGCAAAAATGAACTGGAGTGCCGATTACTCGGCTGTGGTAAATAACGACCAGAGCAAACTGGATTTTACGGGCTGGGTGACAATCGACAACAGAAGCGGTGCAGCCTATGAGAACGCCGGTATAAAACTTATAGCCGGCCAGGTCCGACGGGGTCCGGAACGGCTCGAAAGGTTTAAGGGCAGGGCACTTGCACTGGCTGAAGAAATGGCCGCACCGGCCTTTGAAGAAAGGGCGTTCGCCGAGTACCATTTATATACGCTTGACAGGCCGGCCACCATAGATAAAGACCGGTCAAAGAGAATGCAGCTTATCGACACCGCCATGGCTGTGCCGGCAGCAAACCTTTATATTTATGACCGCAGCGTAAATACCCGCAGCGTCCAGGCAAAAATCGAATTCGAAAACCGCAAAGAAAACAACCTCGGCATACCTTTGCCTGCCGGTACGGTGCGGGTGTACAAAAAAGACCGGCTCGATGAAAGCCTGCAGTTTATTGGCGAGGACCAAATAAACCACCTGCCAAAAAATGAGAAGGTAACTTTATATATCGGCAGCGCTTTCGATATAAAACCGGAATATACACTGCTGGACAGCACCGAACAGCGCCGTATGAGACGCCAGGGCCACAAGGTCGAGCTTAGAAACGCAAAAGCTCAGGCCGTCGAGGTTTTTGTCGATGAAAAATTCCCCGGGCACGTCAACTGGACGATTGAGCAGTCAACGCATAAATACGAAAAAACCGATGCCCGCACGGCCAGGTTCACCGTGAAAGTCGCTGCCGATTCGACATCTGTGCTTGAATATACCGCCAGCCAAACCTGGTGATTCAATAGCACATAGCATGTAGCTGACATAACACCCCCGGCGGCTGGCCAATAAAACAATAACCACACGGTGATGCTGAGAAGAAAACACTAAAAGTTTAGAAGAGACAGAAATGCGTATATTGCTAAGGATTTTGCCATTTGCGGTTTTCATTTGGCTCATCTGTTATTTCTTTTATTCCCTTGGCAAAAGAAAAGCCTTACAAGACTATAATCAAAAGTCCCGGAACAGACGCCGAAGAAGCAAGGTCGTTGAGTCTTCAGTAGTGGAAGAAGAAAACGATGCTGACGATACCGTTCATCAAAAGCAGTAATAGGCTACTGCAGCTCGGCTTGGGTGCAGTAAAGTTAAAATAAAACACTAAAATTATAATTGGAGGTAAAAGAGAAAATGACTGATTTTGCTAACCGCATTTTTCGAGCAGCCAGACTGGATGTTGCCTTATATGAGGAAGTCGAGGCTGATAAGTCTGCGTTAGGTCAGGCTATGAGCGTCGTGGTTTTGTCCAGTATAGCAGCTGGAATAGGGAATACTTCAAAAGCGGGGCTTTACGGAATGCTGATGATGGTAGTTATAGCTCTTGTTGGATGGTATATCTGGGCGTACTTGACTTATTTCATTGGTACAAAATTGCTTCCAGAGCCACAGACTAAAGCTGATCACGGAGAGTTGTTGCGAACAATTGGTTTTTCGAGTTCTCCCGGGCTGATTCGAGTGCTTGGCATTATACCGGTTTTGCGAAACATTGTTTTCCCAATTGCCGCAATCTGGATGCTGGTCGCAATGGTAATTGCAGTCAGACAAGCTCTTGATTACAGCAGCACACTCCGTGCCATAGGGGTTTGCCTGGTCGGTTGGATTATTCAAATGGTACTGTTTGTATTATTGTTTTCTATTTTCGGTGGCTTTCCAAAGTAAGCGGCTGGCCAATAAAATCAATAGAAGGATAAAAAAATGATTGGCAAAATTGCAGAACTCAACGTATAGTAAAAGATGGAGGTATCAAAATGGCTTTTCGACAATTCACTTTTGTTGGGCTTATAATTTGTTCATTGTTCCTGTCGGTGGTTTGTCAGGCGGCAGGGCCTTTACGCGTCAGCAAAGTAAACAGCAGGTACTTTACCGATGACACGGGCAGGGCCGTTTATCTGACCGGCTCTCACACCTGGCATAATCTAACGGACATGGGCCCCGGCGACCCGCCGCCGAAATTCGACTATGAAGGATTTCTCGATTACCTGGAAAGTCACAATCACAATTTTTTCAGGCTGTGGACGTGGGAGCTGGTCGGCTGGGATACCTTCAATAACTCAATAAGCGCCGGAAGGTTTCATATCGTTGCGCCGCATCCCTGGGCGCGCTCAGGGCCGGGGCCGGCACTGGACGGTAAACCCAGATTTGACCTGAAAAAATTTGACCCGGAATACTTCGGGCGTCTTCGGCGACGCGTCCAGGCTGCACGCGACAGGGGAATGTATGTTTCGGTGATGCTGTTCGAGGGCTGGGCAATGCAGTTTTGTCCGGATGCGTGGAAGTATCATCCGTTTAACCCCGGCAACAACATTAATGGTATCAATGGCGACTTGAACGGTGACGGCAGGGGATTCGAACTATATACCCTCAAGGACCCGGCCCTGACCGCACTGCAGGAAGTTTACGTGAAAAAGGTAATCGACACCGTCAACGAATATGACAATGTGCTGTACGAAATATCCAACGAAAATCACCCGCCCTCGACACAGTGGCAATATCACATGATAAACTTTATTCACAACTGCGAGGCCGGAAAGCCCAAACAACATCCTGTGGGAATGACTTTTCAGTACCGCGGCGGCAGCAACAGGGACCTGTTTAACAGCCCTGCAGAGTGGGTCAGCCCCAATCCCGAGGGCGGCTACAATGACCAGCCGCCTGCATCGGACGGCAGAAAGGTTATTATCAGCGACACCGACCACCTTTGGGGTATCGGCGGCAACAGGCAGTGGGTATGGAAAAGTTTTTTAAGGGGTCTTAGCCCCATCTTTATGGACCCCTATGACGCCCTGATATTGGGCGAAAAGCCCTTCAATCCGAAATGGGAACGTTTAAGACAGGCGATGGGGCATACACGCATGTATGCCGAAAAAATGGATTTGATTAACATGACGCCTTCGGATTTATCCAGCACCGGCTACTGTCTGGCCAACTCACCGACGGAGTTTCTCGTGTATCAGCCTGTTTCCAACGGAAAGTTTACAGTACACACCACCGGCGGCACATACCGGTACGAGTGGTTTAATGTCGAGCAGGGCAAAGTGGTTGAAACCGGCAAAATCGAACTTAAATCCGCTAAGGAGAGCTTCAATCCGCCTTTTGCCGGTGACAGCGTGCTTTATCTGAAAATGTGTTTGCCTGAAAGTACCCGTTAACGGCTGTGAAGTCGCCGCCCTGATTTGCAGTCGGGGTCAGCAGGTAAAGAAACCTCATATACGCCTACTTGAGTTCCACGGACCAGTAGGCATGGTCGAGGAATTGCTTCCAGCTCTGATACCTCTGGCGTCCGATGCGCACATGAACAAGCGAATTGTATTTCGGCTTTACGGGTTTGGTTACTAAAGTCATACCGGCCTGCTGAGGCGTTCGTCCCCCTTTTTTTATATTGCATTGCACGCACGAACAGACCATATTGGCCCATACGGGTTTTCCCCCCATGCTCCGGGGGATAACATGGTCCAGTGACAACTCGCTGGTTGGATACCGCCTGCCGCAATACTGACACCTGTTTTTGTCGCGGGCGAAGATATTTCTGCGATTGAACTTCACGTTGCTGCTTGGCAGACGGTCGTAAAATAAAAGCCGGATAACCCGCGGCACGGCAATATGAAAATTGACCGTTGATATCCAGTCATGGCCGTCGGGTTCGAAATTGCGCTTCACCTGACTGGCCTGGCACCAGCTTTGAAAATCATAGCCGCAATATGTACCTTCCTCAAGGCTGACCACCTCGGCCAACTGGCGAAAAAGAAGCGAGAACGCCCTCTTAGCGCCGGCTACACGAATTGCCATGTAGTGCCTGTTGAGCACAAGGACGCTGCAATCGAGGCCTGATTTTAGCTCGTTACCAACCATGTTTTTGCTTTGGCCGCCTTTCAACAGGGCAAATAATAAAAAACCACCGCTGGCGGCGACTAAAAATTATCAATCCTTTGCTGTGTTTCGGTGTTCGGGACCGAATACATCAAAAAAAAATCTAAAAAAAACACACTTTTATCTGCGACACCGGAAAATATCCGATGCCGGCACATGTCGGGCAATCAAGGGGTGGAAACTGCAGGATTTGCTGTAACAAAGAATTGTCCAACGAAGAAGCTGAACCGACAAATCTTACTCGCTTTCCGACGGGCGTTTCTTCTTTGCGTCCTGCTGGGGAATCACGTTTTCCGCTCTTAAACCCTTTTCGCCCTCGACAATATCGAAATTTACGCTGTCGCCTTCTGCAAGAGTTCTGTATCCCGTGCCTGAAATATTCGAGTAGTGTACGAAAACGTCGTTATTGTCGGCGGCAGCGATAAACCCGTAACCCTTCTTCGGGTTAAACCACTTGACTTTTCCTTCCGGCATAAACTACTCCTTTTGAACAGCTTGAAAAAACCAGCCAACCTTTACATACCCCGAAACACAGTCTTTTTGACTTCGCTGCAGAAGTTCGCGTATCGGTCGAACGACATATAATTCATGAATTTAAGATTACTGCGCCGCAGCCGACCTGGCGGTGGTGGTGTCACCACATAAATTATCTCTCATCAAGCGCCCCATTTTAAACTTAACCGTTCTTTTGGCGGGGACCTCCACGCGCTCAAGAGTCTTTGGATTCTGTGCAACTCTTGCTGTTCGAGTCTTGGTCTCAAAAACGCCGAAGTCCCGGAATTCCAGACGATTGTTTTTGCGCAGTTCAGAGGTTATCTCGTCGAGAAACGCCTGAATTATGTTCTTGACCAGAACCCTTTTTGCCTGCGTACGCTCGGAAATCCGATCAACCAGTTCCTTCTTTGTGACTGTTGACATAGACTACCTCATTTCAAGAAAGATTTAGTTAGCGAGTTGAGTTTTGTTTTTCCTGCGGTTATTATACACGACGAATCAGGCTTTCTGACTACGGGGTAACACATAATCTCTTCCGCAATGCCGCAAACCTTTATCTATGCAAGCAGCTGATTCTGCGGCTTTGACCCGCAAAACCCTGCCTCGACAACGGCACGCAAATGCCACAAATCACTATACAAAAACAACTTCTATGCGGCAAGAGATTTTTATATAAAATTTTTTGCTGTCTTAAATAACCGCACCACCGACCGCAGCAAGGGTCACAGAATTCATTTGTTTCTGCTGCAGGCTGGAAATAAACAGCCATCCCACGGCAAGAACCTGCCGTATGCCGCATTAAATGACAATTGCTGCCACGCCAAACATAAGCGCTTGCCGAGAAAGAGGTTACGAAAAATTAATGCCCGTAAAGCCACGTCCTGAACCGCGATGGAAGGCATCTTTAAGTCAAAAGTTCCGAATGTACGCAAATAAAATAAGAGCAGTATCGGGGCCCTGCCGGCTGTGTTCGGAAATTAATTGGCCGTTTAAGTGCCCGTTATTAGCTGCAGACCTGATGACCGGACAAATAGTTTATTGACCTGGCAACGACATCCGGGCATAATTATTTTTTCTGTCGGGTCAGCCGGACACGAAATTTTTTTAAGTTACGTGTTCAGGCAATAGAAGCAATTTTGGGCTTGAGCTTTTTATATTTACCGCCTTATGCCGGTAAACACCAGTGAAAGTTTTATATGTCGCCTGCTAAAAGCGAAAAACAAACACACGCTAAGGACAGAGCAGTTGAGATTGCAAATACCTTCGAATGGCTGATAACGGCTTTTATACTGGCCTTTGTTTTTCGTGCGTTTATTATGGAGGCCTATCGCATACCCACCGGCAGTATGGCTGATACGCTGCGAGGGGCGCATTTTCGCCTGCGGTGTCTTCAATGCGGATATAAATACCGTTACGGGCTTGGCAATTACGGGCTGCCTCAGGACACCATGCCCGCGGGGCCGCTGAGGAAAAAAAACACGCGATGTCCGAGCTGCGGCTACTACCAGTCCACCGGCGGCAATATGGCCGTGTCCAACGGCGACCGCATACTGGTGCTAAAGTGCATATACCAGTTCTTCAAGCCGAAAAGATGGGACGTAGTCGTATTCAAGAACCCGCTGGAGCCCCAAATCAACTTTATAAAAAGACTGGTGGCCCTGCCCGGTGAAACCGTGGAAATAATCGACGGTGACATCTATATCAACGGCAGAATAAGTCGAAAACCACGCGCCCTGCAGGAACAGTTGTGGATGCCGGTGTACGATAATGATTACCAGCCTGTGCAGCCGCGTCAGGGCTTGTTCAACGGCCATTTCTGGAAACAGCCTTTCGACGTTGAAAACTCGAAATGGGTCGTTGATGACCTTAACCCGACAATGTTTCGGCTGGACAGTCCCGGCGAAGAAACACAGTCTCTGGTTTATGACAGCACGGTGGGAAACGATTTTCGGGCCGCCTACGCTTATAACGATATGATTACGTACAAATATATGCCCCACTGCAGCGATTTGATGATGCGTTTTTACGCGCGGTTTGCCGAACCAGCCGGCAGCATCGGCATAGCTTTGAGCAAGTATCAGACACGTTATAAAGGGCGGTTCGATTCTTCGGGCCGAATGACCATCGTCGCCGTTTCACAAGACAAGGAAACGCTGCTGGCTGAGCGCTATCCGGGGACACCGTTTCCTGTAAATAAACCGGTACCGGTTCAATTCAGCAATGTTGACCATCAATTGACGTTCCGGGTTGGTGATGAGAAACTGACCTGTGATTTGGGGCTTTTGCCTGAAGATGCCGGCCCCAGAGAAACGGATATTGGGCCCCAGGCGGAAATTTTCGGCAGCGGGAAAATGACGTTGTCTCATGTAGCTGTTTTCAGGGATATTTACTACATTTCCTCAATGTTTCCCAACGGTGGTAAAGGCGGCCGTGCCGGCGAGGGCAACCCTTTTGCGCTGGCCGATGACGAGTTTTTCATGCTGGGCGATAACAGTCCCAACAGTCACGACGGCAGATGGTGGTCTCAACCGGGAATCGGAAACAACAGCCGGCAGTACCGAACCGGTATTGTGCCTCGTGAGTATCTTGTGGGCAAGGCCTTGTTTGTTTATTGGCCCGGCGGTTTCAAACCCACCGCTGGATTTCCCTTTGCCGTGGTTCCCAACGTCGGGCAGATGCGTTTTATCTACGGCGGCTCAAGAGATATTCAATAAGCAAATACAAGGCCGCAAAAGAGGTGTCGGATACGGATAACATTAACAGTACAAGACGTGATTTCTTAAAGGCTGTGGGGGCCGGCGCTGTGACACTTACAGTCAGCGGCTGCGCTGGGGCGGTCAAAAGGCAGCATTCCGAAAAACAGCGCCCGCCCAATATTCTACTGATAACCGCCGATGACATGAACTGGGATACTCCTGGCTGCTATGGCGGGCCGGTTGCCGGCGTAACACCCAATATCGACCATCTGGCACAAGAGGGAATGTTATTTAATTACGCGCACGTTACTGTCTCAGCGTGTCAGCCCTGCCGGTCGGTTTTAATGACCGGCAGATACCCCCATCGCAACGGAGCCGAAGGTTTTGAACCAATAAACCCTGATGTGCCGACATTGCAGGAAAAACTGCACCAGGCAGGGTATTTAAACGGAATACTGGCAAAGGTTTCTCACCTTGCGCCGAAAGAAAAATTCAAATGGTCGATGGTGTATGACGACCCGCCTTTGGCGCATGGTCGTGTACCGGGGCTGTATTATAAATTCGCTAAGGAATTTTTTCAGCAAGCTGAAAATAATAATCAGCCGTTTTTCCTGATGGCCAACGCCGCTGACCCTCACAGGCCTTTCTTCGAGGACGCCGATGAGCCGGAATTTTTCGACGAACAAACCCGCAGCACATTTGCCGCCCCTTCCCGCATTTACGCACCCGGCCAGATTACCGTGCCCGGCTTTCTGCCTGATATTCCTGTAGTTCGCGAGGATGTAAGGCGCTATTACTGTTCTGCCCGGCGGTGCGACGATACGGTCGCCCAGATTTTACGGGCACTGCGGGACAGCACCCGGTACGAGAACACCCTTGTGATGTTTTTGTCCGACAACGGCATGGGCTTTCCATTCTCCAAGGCCAACTGTTACCTTAACAGTACAAAAACGCCGTGGCTCGTCCGCTGGCCGGGCGTTGTCAAACCCGGTATGGTCGATAACAGGCATTTTATTTCGACCATCGATTTTATGCCCACAATCCTTGATGCAGCAGGTCTCCAGCAGCCGGGGGGTATGGACGGTTTTTCGTTTTTGCCGCTTCTGCAGGGTAAAAAGCAGGCCAATCGCGAAATGGTCTTTACGCAGTTCCACGAAGGCGTTGCCAGAAAACGGCTGCCCATGCGTTCGGTGGTGAACAAAAAATTCGGCTACATCTTCAATCCCTGGTCAAACGGGCAAAAAACGTTCAGTATCGGCTATACGGACAGGGCATCGTGGAAATCGATGGTCGAGGCGGCGAAGACAGATGCCGAAATTGCCGAGCGTGTGAACTTCTTTTTGTACAGGGCCGTTGAGGAGTTCTATGACTATGAGAACGACCCGGATGCGCTTAATAATTTGATTAACGACCGCAGGTACGGCAGGGAAATAGAAAAGATGCGCCGGTATATGCGTGACTGGATGAAACGCACAAAGGACCCTGCGCTTGAGGCCTTTGAAAATCGTCACAGGCCGGAAGTGATGAGTGATTTTGTCCAGCGGCAGGAAAACCAATCCAAGGCAAGGGGCCGAAGAAAGTAAAAAGTTCGTAGTTCTGCCGTGAGGCATCCTGTGGAGTTGTTGGCAGATAACCGGCTTGCAGGGGTGGGGCAACAGGACTTTAGCTGCTGCTCGGCCAGAGGCTGCGCCGCAACAAGCTGGGTTTGTTTTGGCACTTCCGCGGAGGCGTACATTTTCATAATCCTTTGTTAAGACTTTATTTACGTTCATTTGAGCAGTTAGTAAATTGGGTTTGTTTTGCATATTTAATCGTCGCTCGTCGCTGGTCTCTCGTCGCTCGTGGCTTGCCTCTCGTCGCTGGCCGCCCTGGTGGCTGGTGGCTCGTATTGCGGAGGAGCTAAAAGCGCAAAGCGAGAAAGGTAAAACCATAGCGTAAAATTCAAAAGTCATTGGTTAAAAGGTAATTGGTTAAATGGAAATAGGTTAAATGGTCTTGTGTCTTTAGTCATGTGTCTTTACGCTTCCATATTTAGGGGGAGTTTCGGTTTTGATGTGAAAAATGGGGTGGTTTTGGAGGTGGTGGAGAGGTTTAAGTTCCGGCTGGGCAGGGAATAAAAAAAAATTGAGATTTTTGGATTTTGGGTCGGGAGTAGGTGCGGTTTTGATTGAAACTTTGCCACAGAGAGCACCGAGGACACAGAGAGGAGAAATGGTAATTGGTTCTGCTGTTCGTAGTTCAGAGTTCGTAGCATAGCGGACAGCGGAGAGCGGACAGCGGACAGGAAAAGTGAAAAAGGTCAATTAAAACAGCCACAGAGACCACAGAGAGTATTCTTATATACAAAAAAATTAGGCACAGATTAAAAAAAACAATCGGCAAGCGGAAATCGACAATTAAGGTGGTTGTATGTTTGGCGGGCGAACGGGTATAATACCGCGATTATGAAAAAAAGCCTTGCACATCTGCCGGAACTTAAGCAGGATGAACTGGAGCTGATTGGCTTCAAAATCCGCTCACTTTGCGAAGATGTGCAAATGGTAATCCTGTTCGGCAGCTATGCCCGCGGCGACTGGAAAGATGGGGCGCACCAGCAGGGCAGGGGCAGGCTGCTCATCCATAAAAGACGCGATTACGACATCCTCGTCCTGACCGCTGAAGACTATACCGCCCGCGATATCAGCCTCTGGGACAAAGTTAAGGAGAAACTGGCCCAAAGTAATTTAAGTACCCACGTTCGCATAATCGCCCGCGATATCGATTTCGTCAACTTCAAGCTGCAGCAGGGCCAGTACTTTTTTACGGAAATCTGCGAACAAGGGATTGTTCTTTATGACTCCGGCAGGTTCAAACTTAGAGAAAAGCAAGAACTCGACCCGGCACAAGCAAAACAACACGCCCAGGCCAATTTCGATGAAGCATTCACAAGCGCAAAAGGTGCTTACCTTGGATACGAAATGTTTCTCGAAAAACACGAATATAAATGGGCTGCCTTTAATCTTAATCAAGCCGCCGAATTTTCATATAAAACTGTTTTATTGGTTTTCGGCAATGAATGTCCGCAGGAGCATCATTTAGATATATTAGGCGATTTGGCTGCTGATTACTGCCCGGAACTGGCCGGGATTATTCCACGGGAAAGCGAGAGCCAAAAGGAACTCTTTGAACTGCTGGATTACGCCTATATTGGCGCCCGCTACGACCGCCACTACAAGATAACGAAAGAGCAGTTAGAGCTATTAGGGCCGTGTGTTAAAAAACTGCACGAAGTGACAGAGAGGATATGCGCGGCGAAAATCGACAGTTTTGTTTAGCCACAGAAGATATAGGTTTTATTATTCTTATAACCTTTCTTTTTTACAAGTGGGACTCTTGCAAATTGTTGAATAAGGCTTATGCTTACGACTTATGGCAAAGAAGGCGGCAAAATCCAAAAAAACATCTGCAAAAGCGATTCCAGCAGGAAAACCGTCAGCGTTGATAGATACACGAGTAATTTATTGCGGCGATAATCTCGACCAGCTTAAAAAATTTCCCGACGATTGCATTGACCTTATTTATATCGACCCGCCTTTTAACTCCAACCGCAACTACGAGGTCTTCTGGGGTGAGACAAAGGAAAAACGCTCCTTTGAAGACCGGCACGCATCGACGCAGGCCTATATCGATTTTATGCGACCCCGCTGCATCGAACTCCATCGCGTCTTAAAGAAAACCGGCTCATTTTATTACCACTGCGACTGGCACGCCTCGCATTATGTCAAAATTATGCTCGACCAGATATTCGGCGAAAACCAGTTTCAAACGGAAATAATCTGGCGCCGAACTAATGCCAAAGGATTGGCCTTCCGTTCTTTTCCAAATGACCATGATACCATCTTTTATTATACCAAAAGCGATGATTACACTTTTAACCGTCAATATCTCCCTAACGATGAGAAGTATATAAAGGAGTTCTATAAATACGTTGAGCCGGAAACTGGCAGACAGTATCAATTGGCAGATTTGACGAATCCCAATAAAGACCGGCCTAATCTAACGTACGAATTTTTGGGGGTACACCGTGTTTGGCGTTGGACAAAGGAACGTATGCAGGAAGCTTACGATAAAGGGTTAATTGTGCAAGCGAAACCGGCGGCTGTTCCTCGTCTTAAACGATACCTTGATGAACAGGAAGGCGTACCTGTTGATAGTATATGGGCGGATATTCCTCCGATACAATCTCAATCAGAAGAACGTCTTGGTTATCCTACCCAAAAACCACTTGCTTTGCTCAACCGCATAGTTAATGCTTCCAGCAATCCTAACGATATTGTTCTCGATGCCTTTTGCGGCTGCGGTACGGCATTAGTCGCCGCTGAAAATCTTGGCAGGCAGTGGATTGGTATTGATGTATCGCCTACGGCCTGTCGTGTTATGGCAAAACGTTTGCGCTATGTCTGCAAAATGAAAGAGGATGAAAAGCTCTGGCGTATTGGCCGCGGCTTTGTCGTTCGAGACCTGCCCTGGACGATTGAGAAGTTGCGAGAGATACCGCCGTTTGAATTCGAGAACTGGGCAGTTATTGCTCTGGGCGGCACGCCCAATGCCGCTAAGGTCGGTGATATGGGAATTGACGGCCGGATTTATCCTGTCTCTGCCGTGCCTAAGAAAACCAAAGGCGAACTGGAATTTATGGATGTTTGGTATCCGATCCAGGTAAAGCAGAAAGACAAGGTCGGCAGGCCGGATATTGATTCTTTCGAGGCGGTAATGATGCGCGAAGACCGCACAAAAGGGTTCTTTGTTTCGTTCGACTATAGCGAGGACGCTCTGAAAGAGATTGACCATTTCTTCCGTAAGACAGGCAAAGTCATCATATTGCTGACGGTGCGGGAGATTCTGGAGGAGCAGATTGCACGTAAATTGGTGTGAGGAATTCTAACTGTGAAAGCTGCGAAAGCCCCTTCGGAGAATGTTATAAAGCGCCTCTTTGCTTTGTCCCGCAACGTCTGCGCCTTTCCGAACTGCGCTACGGCGATTGTCCAGCCCACAACAATGAGCGTGACTGGGAAAATTTGCCATATCAAAGCCAAGAGTCCGGGCGGCCCACGCTACGACTTGAAGCAGACAGAAAAAGAACGCAACAGCTTCGAGAACCTCATCCTGCTTTGCGGCGTTCACCACGACATCGTGGATGACCAACCTGAGAAGTTTTCCGTAGAAGTGCTCCAGAATATGAAGAAAATGCACGAGCGGAACGGAGATATCAAGCTTTCGCAAGAGAATGCTCGTCTTGTGCAGGGACTCATTGCTTCTTCTCCGCGTTTCGGAGCTAGATGCGAAGCCCAAGTTATGGTTGGTAGCCCTGGGGCCATTCAGGCGAAATATATCACCATTAAAACGGATAAGAAATCTTCACGGTCAATCATTATTCCTGGTACCGTGGCAGAGGACGCTCGGATGTACGGCTACCTTAATTACCTAGTTAAGAGATACAACGAATTCAAGGAGTGGGAATGTAAAAAAGCGAAAATAAAGATGAACTATTCACTTATCCGCGTTGCGTACGAGCGGGAGATGAAATACAAAATTAAAGACACTCCCCAGAATATGTTCGGTAGAGCAGTTGAATACCTTCAAAAACGTATAAGCAATACGAAACTTGGCAGGATTAAAAAAAGTCGTGGTCAAGAAATATTTTCCTCATTCGAGACTTTTGACCAAAACGAACTTAATCTTACAAAAGAAGAAACAAAATATCTTCTAATTATTGCCGACCAAGAGGGCAGAATTTACTCTAACCTGCTATCAGCGTTTCCAGGCAAGGAGACAGAAATATATCGGGAGATGTTAAATAAATTTGTTCAAATGGGCCTGATGCGTGAAGAACTTGATTATTGGGCACTTACGTTAAAAGGATATGCGATTTGTGAAGACCTCCAGCCAAACAACCCAAAGTGCAATAATATTTGATATTCTTTTCTTCATTCCACAAACAATTTTTCCCGTCTGATGGTCGGGAAAAGACGGGAAGGACGAACAGTCCCCCATTTTTTCTTAAAGGTTAATTGGATAAAATCTGTCATCACCATACATACAGCAAATCTGCGTCAATCCGCATCTGGGTTCCAATCGTAAATTTTCAATCAAAAATAATCAATCCCCAAGCCCCCGCGGCGATTGAGCGGAGTAAAAAAGCCGCTAAAAACGCCCGAAAACGCGAAATCCCCCTTTATAAGCCAAAAATGAGGTTTTATCGTCCTCTTGTGCGCTGTAACAGCCCTGCGCACGTTGCAATAGCCCTACGCATGTTGCAATAGCCCTGCGCACCCTGCAACAGCTCTGCGCACCCTGCAATAGTCCTGCGCACCCTGCGCAGGGACAAAGTAAACTTGCTTAGCCTCTGCGATTTTTGCGCAGGAGCAAAGCAAATTCGATTTGCCGGACATTAAGCCGGCTTTGCCGGCAAAGGAAAAACAGGCCCTTCGACTGCGCTCAGGGCTAAAGCTGGTGTTAATTTGCACCGCTTTGGACGGCACAATAAGCATATCCTGCGATATTTTTAGCTGATATTATCCTTTATTTTTGCCTGGTGAAAAGTCATTGTCAGTCTTGACTTTTTGCCCGCCTGCGTGTATCTTTGCTGCGGTCTTGAAGTATTGTTTTTTTTTGTCGTTTTAAGGACAGCAGGAAACCTATGCAGGAAGCTCAAAAGCCGGCTGAAAAGTTCCAGGATTTGCGTATCCTCGACGAGATAAAGAATTCCTACCTCAATTACGCAATGAGCGTGATTGTTTCACGGGCCCTGCCGGATGTGCGGGACGGGCTGAAACCCTCCCAGCGGCGAATCCTGGCAGCGATGAACGATTTGAACCTCGGGCCCCGCAGCAAACACCGAAAGTGCGCGAAAATCGTCGGCGATACCAGCGGCAACTACCACCCGCACGGCGACTCGGCTACGTACGGAACGCTGGTGCGCCTGGGCCAGGATTGGAATATGCGTTATTGCCTGATTGACCCGCAGGGTAATTTCGGCAGCATCGATTCCGACCCGCCAGCTGCGATGAGATATACCGAAGCGAGAATGGCGGCGCCGGCTGTGGATATGCTGGATGATATCAGGTATGAGACGGTTGATTTTGTTCCCAACTATGATGAGACGCGAACCGAGCCGACGGTATTGCCTGCCAAGTTCCCCAATTTGCTTGTGAACGGCTCGACGGGCATAGCCGTCGGTATGGCTACCAACCTGGCGCCGCATAATATCGGTGAAATCTGCGACGCCGTGCTGCTGGTGCTTGACGAGCCCCACTGCGGCTTCAAGGATATAATAAAACGTCTGCCCGGCCCCGATTTCCCCACCGGCGGCAACATCTGCGGCAGAAAAGGAATTATTGACGCCTACACCACCGGCAAGGGCCATCTGGCCCTGCGGGCAACAACTCAAATCGAAACCACCAAAAAAGGCAAAACCAGGGTCATCGTCACCGAAATACCCTACATGGTCGTAAGAACGGCCATAGTTTCCAAGATAGCCGATTGTGTCCAAAACAACGTTATTCCGGAAATCGCCGATGTCAGGGACGAATCGGACCGGCACGGGCTGCGCATTGTTGTGGACCTGAAAAAAGATACCGAGCCGCAGATAGTGCTGAACAAGCTGTTCCGATACACGCCGCTGCAGACAACATTTGCCATTGCCAATATCGCCCTGGTGAACAACAGGCCGGAAATACTCAATATCAAACAGATGATTGATTGCTATGTCGAGCATCGCAAGGACGTTATTCGCCGAAGAAGCACATTCCTGGCAAGAAGGTGCCGTAATCGTGCGCATATCCTCGAAGGCCTTATTCTCGCTGTCAGTGACATCGACAGAATAATCGAGGTTATCAAAAAATCCCCGGATACGCCCACGGCGAAGCTGAACGTTATGAAGGAACCGCTGCGGCTGACGTTATCGGCGACGCTGCACAAGATTCTGCCCGAGGCCTTTGTCAGTGAAAAAGGCAAGTCGAAACAATTCCTCACAGGCCCCCAGGCGGACGCCATTTTGACCATGCAGCTGCAGAGGCTCACGGGGCTGGAGATACAGAAGCTTGCTGAGGAATACGCCGGCCTCATCGAGCAGATAACCGGCTATGAGGCGATACTTGCCGATGAGAGGGTGCTGGTCGATGTTATCCGCGAAGACATTTACGAGCTGAAGGAAAAATACGGCGACAAGCGGCGTACGAGAATCATTGCCAAAATTGAGCAGTTCGATGTGGAAGACCTGATTGCCGATGAGCAGGTTATCGTTATGGTCAGTCACAGCGGCTACATCAAGCGAACACCCGTAGATACGTATCGAAAGCAGGGAAGGGGCGGCACCGGCATCATCGGCTCGGATACCAAAGAGGGCGATTTTATACAGTTTCTTTTCGTGGCCTCGACACACGATTACCTGCTGATATTTACCAATCGGGGCAAATGTTACTGGCTGAAGGTCTATGACGTACCGAGCCTGTCCCGGCAAAGCAAAGGCAGAAACATTGCAAACCTGCTTAACCTGGGCGACCAGACAATAGCGTCGATAATCAACGTTCGCAGCTTCGGTGAGGACGACCCGGATGAAAAACAACCTCACCTTGTGATGGCAACCGCCGACGGCCTGGTAAAGAAAACCCGGCTCGGTGCGTACAGCCATCCGCGTGCCACCGGCGTTATCGCGATCAAGCTCGATACGCAGGACAAGTTAATCGACGTGGCGCTGACTACGGGCGCCGAGCACGTGATTCTCGGTACAAGGGACGGAATGGCCATAAGATTCGACCAGCAGCAGGTCCGTGCAATGGGCAGGGTGGCACGTGGCGTAAAAGGTATAAAACTGCGACCCGGTGACACAGTGGTGGACATGGTGGTGGCCGACGAAGGTGATTCGCTGCTTACTATCTGCGAAAAAGGTTACGGTAAACGAACCGGACTGAGTAATTATCGCCCGCAGAATCGGGGCGGCATCGGGCTTATAAACATAAAAACCACCGACAGGAACGGCAAAGTAGTAGCGCTGAAAGCCGTTCGCTATGCCGATGAGCTGATGATGATAACCGCAAACGGGATTATTATTCGCACCGGTCTTGACCAGATTCGTTCCATAGGCAGAAATACACAGGGCATTCGCCTGATGAGACTGCGGGCCGGCGATAAACTTGTCGCCGCTGAGAAGATAGTATGTGAGGACCTGCAGCCAAAGCAGCAGCCGAACGATGAACAAAAAGCCGAATCCCTGCCGGCGGAAAGTCCCGAAGACGGCCCGAAAACAGCGTCTAAACCGGATTCCAAAAAACCACGCGGCAGGAAAAAACCCAAAGCGAATTAAGCGCCCACGCATTACCGAACATGGCAAAGGCAAAAGCTGACTCAAAAGAAACCGGCCCGCAAAGCAACGGGCACCGTCGCCAAAAAGCAGCCGACTTTTGCCCCATTTTTGTAATCGCCGGAAAAAACGAATCTTTTGTAAACCAGACCTGCCTGAACCTTATAGACCGGCTGATGCCGGTGCAGCAAAGACCCATGGGATTTTTGGATGCCGACCCTGCCGTGGTTTCGGCTGCAGAGGTGCTCGACGAACTGCGGACGCTGCCGTTTCTTACCGAAAGAAGGGTGGTCCTTGTAAGGGACGCCGATGATTTTATTTCAGGTAACCGGGCGATTCTTGAAAAATACTTTGACAGTCCCTGCAGCACAGGTGTTTTGATATTGATTGTGAAAAGCTGGGACAGCAGGACCAGGCTGGCCAAAAAATTAAAACAGGTCGGCAGGCTTATTTCTCTTGCCGACCCCCGACCACACGAACTGCCGCCTTTGCTTATAAAGTATGCCAGGGACAACTGCGGCAAGACATTAACACTTCCTGCGGCAGAGCTTCTTATAGAGCTTGCCGGGGACAGCCTGCCGCAATTACACGCCGAACTTGATAAGGTGGCGTTGTTTGCCTGTGAGAAAAAAACCATAGAGCCGGCTGATGTCGAGCTTTTAATCGGCCATAACCGGTTTTTCAACGCCTTTAATGTAATCGATGCCGTTATGACAGGCAGGTTTGCCGATGCCGTCAGCCGGGCCAGGAGCATGTTCGCAGCCGATAAATCCAGCAGATACTCAGCTGTCGGCGCATTTGCCTTTCACTATCGCAGGATGTTCAATGCCAAAGTCATGATGCAGCAAGGGTCCAACGCTGCTCAAATCGCCGAAAGACTGCGGATATGGGGCAATAGAAACGCGTTTTTTTCACACGTTCGCGCAATGTCTTTGCAGCAGATTGGCGACAGATTAAAGCAGTTGGCTGACATAGATTATGATATTAAGACCGGCCGCACCCAGCCCGAGGTGGCCATAGAGCAATTCATACTGGACCAATGCGGGCACTAAGAAAAAAAGCACCTGCTATCGGTATGTTACAAGGTTTTGCAGGAAAAAGACGTTGGCTTTAGCGGGACCAGAGGTGAATGTTGTCGAACTGGCCGGTGTCGTCAAATGAGCCTACCCCGACCTTGCCCCAGGTAAAGGTAGTATCAACGGCTGTCATAACCGGTTCGGCCATATCGTCAAAGTAAACTGCTATTGTTCCCGTATCAACGTCGCGCACCAGTCTTACATCGTGCCACCCGTCATCCCAGCTGTTACCGCTGTTTCTGTAGTCGGCAATCGGGGTGCGCGCGGCATTATTGACAATATGTATCGAGTTATGGACGGAGTCGGCTACGTCCGCGATATGGGCATAATAAAAGTGTGCGGGGTCCTGGTAACCGAAAAACAGGCAAAGGTCCCTGCCGGTGTAATAATCCGTTGTTGAAAGCATGTCCAGTCTCAGCACGAAGCTTGTGACATTCACATCTTTGATGAGGTTGATATTGCGGGGCGAGGCAAACGGCGGATTATAGTTACTGGCCGCAAACAGAGACAGTACTTTGCCGGGGTTTTGTAAGCCGTCCTCGATTCGCCAGGCATCGGGGTCTGTTGCCTGCCAGGGGCCGAGATTTGCGTCCTCGAAGTCGGCTTGGAATACCAGGGGCAGTGAATAATCGATGCGCCAATGGCCTGCGAGGATTCTGAAGTCGTTAAAATCCACATCGTTATCGTCATCGAGGTCGCTGTTCGGGTCGCCGCAGTTGAGCCATTCATTCGCCATCTGCTGCACGTCTGAAAAATCCACCACGCAGTCGCAGTTTATATCCCCATCGGGCAAAGATATACACGCGGCCGTCTGTGAAGACATAAGTTCGGCACCGTTAGCGGTATTGGCCGGGCTGGGTAAACCAGCCAGAAAGACCAGCGGGATTAAAAACAGCAGGTGTCTGTTAAGGACCTTTTGATATTGGCTTTTCACCATTTCGGTTTGCCCTCCTGCGAACAGCCGCCCTCAGGAGCGGCTGCCTATGGTTATACTACCACAGTCAAACAGAAAAGTCAAGGTGGTAATGTGCATGGCAAAGGATATTCAGCAAAGGTATGCGGCGGTGAACATTTCAGGGGCGAGTATTTTTGCAAAAACAAAAACCCCCGAATAAATTCGGGGGTTAGTTTCCAGACTTGGTATCTTCTCCGCAGGTCAAATTTTAGTCCTTATAATACTCGTAATCGGACCAGTAATCCTCAAGCTGAGAATGGGCTGAACTCATGGCATCCTGCCGGGGATTTTGCTGCTGATTATCGGCGCAGGTGAATTTCGGAGCAATAAAAATAGCAGCCATAGTCAAAACAACGGCAATAATAAGACATTTCAGCCAGGTTGTGACTTTCATGTTCAGCCAGGTCTGTTGCAGCCACTGGCAGCGCGCCGAAGACGACATTTGAGGCTGCTCACAGGGATTTGTCTGGTTTTGAGTCTGACACTCGTCGTTCCACTTTTGATTCATTTCAGGTTCCATAAATCTACCCCCTAATAAGGAAAAAAAGGTTTTTATGTTTTTTACGCTAAATAAAGCATAAGAAATAGAAATCAGGATACCAAATTATTTTTTTCAGCTTACGCTGAAATAATTGTCGAAACAAGCGACGGTGAAAACAAAATGGCACAGGCTGCGGCTGACGTTGACGGCCTGCTGGTTAATCTTGCGCCGATAACAGTCAGGGTCCATATCGGCTATGACAAAATGCGCCGATACCCTCATCAAGGGCAGGCCCGCCTATACGGTCGAACTTTAGTGCAGCACAGACCGGCCGGCCAGCAGAATAACCAACAAATCCGCTAAAAACTATACCTGCAGCAGAAAATCAGCGTTGTTATAAGTCTATTTGTTAAAAAGCATTAGCAAATTTCTCCTGCGGGGGCTGACTGCAGGCAAAAATCCATGCGTCCGATAAGAATTTGCTTGACTTGTTGTGGGGAAAATCAGTATCATATAAAATGGTGTACTATAAGCGCCTGCATCTTTAACGGCCGGCTTGTGATATACAGCAGGCAACGTTAAATCTGTTCATCCGGTGGAGAGTGTTAATTAACAATTAATCGCGTTTAGTGAGGCTGCAGCGCCAAAGATACGTAACTGCGCTGTGCCGGGCTGAAGCGGGACTGACTGTGCGCATGTTGCGCCGGCAGATTTTAATAAGCGGATGAAAGATTATTAACAATCTAATGTCAGGAGAGTTCGTTATGAGGAAAACGAAACTGAAATTGTTATTTGTTTGTTTTGCAGTAAGTTTGTTCAGCGTGCTACCTGCCTCGGCGGTTACGGTGCTGTGGCAAGGGGCGGGGGTGGATATTTATCTTGGCCGACCTTTTAATACACTGGAGTTCGAGGACCCGTTGCTGGCGGGCAAATACGTCCAGGGCTACCAGGTCCTCGACTGGCGAGATGCCGACTACGCATATTTGCCGCCTGCCTGGTATGACGAGTGGACCGTATCGCATCCCGGCGCTATCGACGGATGCGCCAATGAAATATGGATGCGCAACGCCGCCCACTCGATATGGACGCAGACCCAGGTGGCCAGTACGGTGGTTTCCGTGCACCTGACCGGTGACAACAACGACGGAAAAGCCGAAATAATGGTTGACGGTATCACTAAGGCGATTCTGGATATGGGCACACGGGTTGGCTCACAAACAGCGCTGGTAATCGTTAAATACCTGTCACCTACGACGCACAACATAACCGTCAATGACGCCGGCGTAGGCCCAAGCGGGCTGGGTGACGACGTGGCCGTATTAGGTGCTGCAGCACTTGGATGGCGCAAA
>DATKWV010000230.1:0-9312 GCA_035529405.1 Sedimentisphaerales bacterium
TGTGTCCGCAGTACCATCGGTACCCTGCCTTTGCCGCCGGTCATAAACTTGTATTTGGCCGCCTGGTTGATAATCTGGTCGATGACAAGCGATGCAAAGTCAATAAAAAGTATCTCCACGACCGGCCGCATCCCCACTGCCGCAGCCCCTACCCCTACGCCGGTAAAGCTGGCCTCAGCGATGGGTGTGTCGATAACACGATTGGGCCCGAATTCGTCTAAAAGACCCACCGTTACCTTGAAAGAGCCGCCCCTGCCCGCTATGCCCTCGCCTAAAAGGAACACCCGCTCGTTGCGCCGCATTTCCTCGCGCAGCGCCTCGTTGAGCGCTTCCCTGTACATTATTTCACGACCGACAGAGGTTTCTGATGTTTGCGGATCAGTCAATTCTGTTCCACCTCCTGCAAAAACTGTTCAACCGAAGGTTCAGGACTGTTTTTGGCAAACTCAATCGCATCTTCGGTCAGTTTTTCTATCTGGTGCTCTATGGCTTCGACCTGCTGCTGTGTGCATTTACCCTTTTCCAGCAGGTATTTTCTGCCGATTTTGACCGGGTCTTTGGCCATGTAATACTCCAGCCTTTCCTTAGGCATGTACAGACCGGGATCATTGACGTGATGCCCCCCGTGCCGGTAGGTCTTGGCCTCTATCAATACCGGTCCCTTGCCCTGCCGGCAGTTTTCAGCGGCTTCGCTGGTCTTTTCATAAACGGCCAGTACATCGTTACCGTCAACGGCCATTGAGCTGACACCGTAGCCGGCTCCGCGTTTGTACAAATCCGGGACCCTGCTGCTTTCCTCAATCGGTGTTGAGACCGCGTAATGGTTGTTCTCGAGGACAAATATCGCCGGCAAATCCCAGATGGCCGCAAGGTTCAGCGACTCGGCAAATACGCCGTTGTTGCTTGCCCCGTCGGAGAAGAATATGGCGATTACCTTCCCGCTGGCCTGCAGCTTGATGCCTAAAGCCGCCCCGACTCCGATTGGTATGCCGCCGCCGACGATACCGTTGGCGCCGAGGTTGCCCGTGGCAGTGTCCGCTATGTGCATCGAGCCGCCTCTGCCGCGGCAGTAGCCAGCCTCTTTGCCCAGGACCTCTGCCACCATCTTCTTGAGGTCGCCGCCCTTGGCTATGCAGTGACCGTGGCCGCGGTGCGTGCTGATAATATAATCGTCGCTGTTAAGGGCCGCGCAGACACCCGTGGCAATGGCTTCCTGTCCTAAATAAGGGTGAAAATAGCCCTTGACAAAACCCTGCCGGTAAAGCTGGATACATCGGGTCTCGAAGGTTCGAATCGTGTAAAGCGTTCTATAGAGCTTTTCGAGAAACTCTCGGCTGTACATTTCTTGTCTCCTGCCACAAAAAAACCAAATCATAACCTTCAAATGCCTGATTTTCAATCTTTAATTCGGCCAAAGGACCGTCTTTTTATGTTTGTTGGCGGCAATTATGGTTGTAAAATGGCCGGCACGCGGCAATTTCACCTAAATTAAGAAAGGACCTTAATGCCTTCTGGTATTGGTATTGCGGGCAATGCCCTATTGGCAGCCGTGCTGGTACTGTGCGGTTGTGCTGCTGTTTTTAGCCTGCCGTTGCTTCTATCAAACCGCCAGGGGTGTCTAAAGCTATTTTTTGCCGCCAGAAGGGCTATGTTTGCCGCAATTGCCCTGTGTGCAGCGGTATTGATGCTGTTGGCCGTCGCCTTTTTAACAAACGATTTTTCCATAGCCGCCGTAGCCCAATACAGTTGCAGGAGTTTAGGTTTCTTTTACAAATTAAGTGCCGTTTGGGCCGGCTCAGCCGGCTCGCTGCTTTTATGGTCAACTGCTCTTTTTGTAATGTTTGGCATCCGCCTGTCGAAAGTCGCGCCCGACCAGCCGAGGTTTGCTGCCGGCGTCTTGTTCATCGGTGCCGCTGTATGCCTTGTCTTTACCGCCATTGTGATATTTGTGGAAAGGCCGTTTGTCTTTTCTGCAGTGAAAATTGACGACGGTGCGGGCCTGAACCCATTGTTGCAGAACTTCTGGAATATCATACATCCACCGCTGCTTTTTGTCGGTTATTCAGCTTTGCTGATACCCTTTGTTTTGTCCTGTGTTTATGTCCTTGTCGGCAAAACTAACCGGATTGACATTTACCCGGTATTGAGGCGATGGCTGCTTCTGGGCTTATGTTTTTTGACATTAGGTATCGTCACCGGTGCCAGGTGGTCGTATCTGGAACTGGGCTGGGGCGGTTACTGGGCCTGGGACCCGGTCGAGAACGCATCGCTTCTGCCGTGGCTGACGGCCCTTGCCGCTGTACATTGTCTGGCGGGCGTAAGGTTCAGCGATGGTTTCAAGTTCTGGACGATTGTGCTTGCCCCGGTACCGTTTATATTGTCTCTGCTTGCGACCTTTATTACCAGAAGCGGTATCCTGGCCTCTGTACATAGTTTCGGCGAAAGTGCCATCTCGTACCCGCTGCTGGCATTTATCGCGTGCTGTTTTGTGCTATGGCTGATTTGTGTGGTTCGTGCAGCCAGGACATATCCTTTCGGTATCGTTCAAGACACCACGGCGCTGCTGAGCAAAACACATATATTGGTCTGGGCCGTTGTAGTTTTTGTTTTTACCGCTGTTATTATTGGTGCCGCCACCTTATGGCCGGCCTTCGCCGGCTTACACTGGCCAACTGCTCTGACTGAGGCCTTTTACGACAAAATTGCTGCCGCGGCAGGTATTCTATCAGCTTTTCTGATTGCCCTTGCAGCTTTGGCCGGCATCCGCAAACGCCCTGGTTTTCTGCTGAAGATATCGGTCTGCAGCACCGCAGGTGTAACAGTTTTGGCTGTGATGTATGCACTCAGCAGCCAACCGTTTGTGCTCTGCCTGGCGTGTGCAATATGTGCCTTTGGTTTGCCGGCTGTTTTCAACGAGGCGTTGTACCGAATAAAGGCGCGGTTCAGGCTCGGCGCGGTGCTCTGCCATATCGGCCTGCTGCTTCTGGTTGTAACCGCCGGCTTTTCATCAGGGCAAAACGGTATTCAATTGCCCCTAAGGGGGCAAAAGCCGGCTCAGGTCGGCCAATACCAATTGACCTACCAATCCTTCGAACACCAGCTAAAAAACGGTGTAACACAGGCAGGACCACGGATAGTTTTGAACAACAAAGCCTTTTCCCGCACGCTCTGGCCGCATACCAATATATACGGCGATGGCCAAAAGACATCCGAGCCGGCTGTCTGCATAGCCCTTTTTGAGGACATTTACGTGTTATTTGACGGCGTTGGCCCCGAAGGCGCCATGTGGGTGACGGTAATGCTGAATCCGCTGATGCTGTGGTTATGGGTTGCGTTTGCGTTAATTGCAGGCGGCTCGGCTGTGGCCCTGGTTGAAAACAGGGGCAAAAACCGCAGAGGCGGTTTAAATTGTCCTGTGGAACCGCTGGGTCCTGAAAATTCGTCTCACTTGTGAATTTCCATCAGGCAGGTATAATAGCCAATCATTAATCAACAATAGCAGGCGGTGTGAATGAAGCTTTTTTTATACAGTGTGAGCCATCATGACTGTCCGTTGCAGGTCCGTGAAAAACTGACCCTTACCGACCAGCAGCAGCGATTTTGCCTGCAGAAGATGCACGATTGCAAGCAAATCAACGAGGCCCTGGTGCTGAATACCTGCAACCGTCTTGAGTTTATCATTTATGCCGGCAAAACCTTCGATTGTGCGCAATTCTTAAACGACCTTGTTGCCGAGGTTCAACCGAAATCCATTGAGTTCTGGCGCAAATACAGCCGGGACGCTTATGACATAGAGGCCATACGTCATCTTTTCGCTGTTGCCGCGGGGCTGGATTCGCAGATGGTCGGTGAAAACCAGGTTCTGTCCCAGTTGAAATCCGCTTACAACCTGTCCATTGACTGCCGAACGAGTAAATTCGTGCTTCACCGCCTGCTGCACGCCGCCTTCAGGGTCGGAAAGCGGGTACGCACCGGGACGGATATCAACTGCGGCGCCGTATCTGTCAGTCTGGCCGCCGTGCAATTGGCAAAGACCAAAGTCGATTTGCCTGCCGCTGCCGT
Source organism: Sedimentisphaerales bacterium (assembly GCA_035529405.1). Classification (GTDB taxonomy): domain Bacteria; phylum Planctomycetota; class Phycisphaerae; order Sedimentisphaerales; family Anaerobacaceae; genus DATKWV01. The sequence continues at coordinate 4,063 of DATKWV010000230.1, forward strand.
GATGGTCATTGGTGCAGGCGAAAATGCCGCTCTTGCCGCAAGGTACCTGCTCAAGGCCCGGCCAAAGTCTTTGCACATCGCCAATCGAAGCCTGCAAAAAGCCCGCGCGCTTTGTTCTACCCTCGGCGCAGCTAATCCCATCACGCTGCGAGGTGTTGTCGAAAAATTACCCGAAACTGACCTTATAATCAGTTCCACCGCCTCACAACAACCCCTGCTGACACATCAACAGCTCGAACATGTCCTTGCCGACAGGGACAGGCCGCTTGTAATAATAGATATTGCCGTTCCCAGAGACATAGACCCTGCTGTTGGGCAATTTCAGTGTGTAAAGCTTTTCAATATCAATGATTTGAATCAGCAAATCTGCCGTAACCAGCACAAAAGGCGCGAAGAAATCCCTAAGGCCCAGCGGATTGTCGACGAATTTACCGACAAGTTTGCTGTTTGGATGAGGTCGCTTGAGCTTTTACCTGTAATTTCCAGGCTCACACAGCAGACCGCAAAGATTGCAGAGACCGAAGTAAAAAGGTATGCCAGGAATTTCAGTCAGGCCGACATTGAGCAGCTGAATCGCTTTGCTCAGTCGCTGGTAAATAAGGTAATGCACGGACCCATTAGTTTTCTCAAGGAAACATCCCAAGAACATCTGACCGCTGAGCAGTTGCGGGCTGTCGATTTAATAAACAGAATGTTCCTGTCGGACGGTGGCGGCCTATGAAGGACTTTTTTACTGTCGCAACACGCCCGGGTCGTCTTGCCGCCGTTCAAACGCAAATCGTGATAAGAGCGCTGAAAAAAGTTTATCCGCATATAACAATCAAAATCCGGGAAATAACCACCGCCGGTGACAAAGACAGGCGAACGGCCTTATGGAGTCTTAAAACAAGCGGCTTTTTCACATCGCAGGTGGAACAGGCCCTGCTGGCGGGCCGGGCGGACTTTGCCGTGCACAGCTTCAAGGATTTACCTACGGCCCCGCGTCCTGAACTTGCAATAGCAGCCGTATGCCAAAGGCATTTTGCCGAAGATTGTATAATAGCCGCTGAGCCGGTTGCGTCATTGGACTTGCTGAAAAAATCTGCGGTAACAGGTACTTCAAGTCCCCGACGTGCTGCTTTGCTCAGAAATTTGCGAAAAGACCTGCAAATAGTGCCTGTTCGAGGTAATGTTACAACGCGGCTTAAGCTGGTCACTGACCGTAAAATTGATGCGGTAATTCTGGCAAGAGCGGGACTCGAAAGGCTTGGGTTGGCGCACAAAATCTCATTTACTCTCGACCCCGACCGTTTCATCCCCGCTGCCGCCCAGGGTGCTTTAGTTGTGCAGACCAGGACCGGCGACACTGATACTACCGCAGTTATCGCCGCCATAGATGATAAAACAATCCGCACAACAACCTTTGCGGAAAGACAGGTGCTGATTACCACTGAATGCGGATGTCACGGCCCCGTTGGCGCTTTTGCGCAGGTTTCAGGAAGTCGGATAAATATCCGCGCATTTGTTTCGGATTTGCAGGGCGAAAACTTAATTGTCAAAACCATTACCGGACCAGCCTCAAAGGCACTTGAACTGGCTGAAAAACTGGCCATTGAGCTGCTTGAAGCGGGCGGTAAGGAAATCCTGGATAAGGTCAAAGAAACACGAAAACAAGAACCGATATGACCGCTTATGGCTGATAAACCGCAAAAGAAACCAAAGGTATATTTAGTCGGCGCCGGCCCCGGCAGGGCCGACTTAATAACCGTAAGAGGGGCGGAACTTCTCAAAATCGCCGACTGTGTTATTTACGACCGGCTAATCAACCCGGCGCTTCTTGAGCTTGCACCCTCGCAGGCTGAAATTATTGCTGTGCCAAAACGCATCGGGCCCGCGGGCTTTACTCAGGAAGAAATCAATAAACTTATTGTCGATAAGGCCCGAACCGGTAAAACAATTGTGCGGCTCAAGGGCGGTGACCCTTGTGTGTTTGGAAGGGCGGGCGAGGAAGCAGCCGCCATTGCCGAAGCCGGCCTTGATTTTGAAATAGTCCCGGGCGTAACCGCCGGCACTGCCGCCGCTGCCTATACCGGCATTATCCCTACGCACAGAAAATACAGTTCCCAGCTTCTTTTTGTCACCGGCAGACAAGCCGCCGACAAACAGCCCGATATCGACTGGCACCGGCTGGCAACATTTGAAGGTACCATCGTTTTATATATGGGCGTAGGCAGTCTGGAGCTTATTGTTGCTGAGTTGATTAAAAACGGTATGTCCCCCGAAATGCCCGCGGCAGCAATTGCCGATGCTACTTTACCGACCCAGAAAATGGTCAAAAGTCCCCTGAAAGCGCTGCATCAAGAGTGTCGAAAACAGCAAATCAAGCCTCCTGCGGTTATTATTATCGGCCCTGCAGCCGCCGCTGATGACAGGCTGAACTGGTTTATGAAACTGCCATTGTTCGCAAAGAATATTGTTTTGACCCGCCACCACGGAGGCAATCTGCGCTTTGCCGAAAAAATCATTGCCTGCGGCGGCAATGCCGTGGAATTTCCCGTTATAACTGTAAAGCCTTTGACCCAGACCAATGCTTTTTTACGTATTGTCGGCAGGCTTGGTGAATTCGACTGGGTAATGTTTACCAGCCCAACCGCCATAACACTGTTTTTTGACCTGTTAAAACATCTGCAAAAGGACGCGAGGGTTTTTGGCCGGGCAAAAATCGCCGCCATAGGCAGTGAAACTGCTGCCGAGCTTTCGCAGGTCGGACTAAGAGCCGATTTTGTTCCGTCTGTTTACACAAGCAGAGAACTCGGCAGGCAGCTGGCGGATTCTGTTGTGCTGGCTGGTAAAAAAATTCTGCTGCTGCGCTCGAAGCTGGCCGGCGGCGAACTGGCCGAAATCCTCACAAAAGCCGGCGCCCTCGTTGAAACCGCTGCTGTTTATACCGTGGAAAAGCAAACCTGTCGCTCAAAACCGCTCCAAGAGAAAATAGCCGCAGGTTTAATCCACTACGTGACATTCGCAAGTTCATCTTCTGTAACAGCCTTTTTTGACCAGGTTCCTGCTGATGTGCTAAACTCAAGCAGTGCGAAAGTGGCTGCTATCGGCCCTGTCACCGCTGAAAAGCTGACTTCTCTGGCAGTGAAGGTTGACATCACCGCAAAGCGGTACACAATTGACGGATTGCTGGAGGCAATAATAACCGCAGAGCAATGATAAACATCTCAAAATTATATTGTGGCTTGTCGAGTGAGTCCGACCGGTTAAGATACGAACCGACGGGTTCACTTGGTCCTGTAGTAGTTTATAATTGTACAAGCCGGTGCAATTTGCGCTGCAGACACTGCTACAGTAACTCGAATTCAGATGCTGAAACCGGCCAACTCAATACTTCGCAGGCAAAGCAGCTGCTTTCGGAGCTGGCGCAGGTGAACTGTCCTGCGGTGTTGTTCAGCGGAGGCGAGCCGCTTTTACGTGATGACTTGTTCCAGTTGCTGGACCACGCAAAAGGTTTGGGTTTAAAGTCGGTCATCTCCACCAACGGCACACTTATCGATTCCGCTGCTGCTGAAAAACTTGCTCAATCCGGTGTCGGTTACGTTGGTATTTCTATAGACGGGCAGGAAAAATTTCACGACAAATTCAGAAAAGTCGAGGGCTGCTTTACAGCGGCTTTGCAGGGCATCGAGAACTGCAGAAAGGCCGGTATTAAGACCGGCCTGCGCTTTACTATCACAAGTGCAAACGCATCACAGATTCCCGTGGTGTTTGATATTGCCGCTTCAATGCAGGTGCGCAGAATCTGCTTTTATCATTTGATTCGCACCGGCAGGGCAAAGCAGTTGAACGACCAGGTGCTGCCGCCGCAGCAGATGCGCGATGCGATAGAAACAATTATAGAAAAGACAAATGAATTCGTTGCGAGGAATCTGGTTGACGAAGTGCTCACCGTGGGCAATCACGCTGACGGCCCTTTCCTGCTGGTAAAGATGATAAAAGAAAGCAACCCTCGCCGCCGGGAGGCTGAAAGGCTTTTGCGTGCCGGCGGCAATAAAACAGGTCAATCAATTATCTGTGTCAACTGGGACGGCAGTGTATATCCCGACCAGTTCCGGCGAAGTTTTTCTCTCGGTAACGTCAAAGATAAAGGTTTCGTTCAAATCCGAAAGAATTCGGCCAGGCCGCTGTCTAAAAAACTGCTTGCCGGCCAAAGGTGCTCTGTTTGCAGATGGTTCGAATTATGCGGCGGCAATTTCAGTTTGGTTGCTGCCCAATCGCACAGCCCCCGCTGGATTAACGAGCCGGCCTGTTACCTGGCAGATGATGAAATAGCGCTGCAGACAGTTCATACACCCGTACGGGTTGACCCTGAAAAATAGATTCTCGGCAGGAAAATGGAGGCGTATTTATGTTAGCTGTTATTAAACGATGCATACTTGTGACGGTGCTGGCGGTAACATTCTGCTGTCCAAGAGCCGATGCCGACCAGGCAAAACCGATTTTGCCGGGCAAGGACGTCATCAAGGAACAACGCGTTAAAGAAATTGAGCAAATGCTGGTTGACAAGCCTGTCGGACTTGGCCGGCCGATTAGCGACAGGCAGGCGTGGGAGAAATTAGCCAAAAGAAAGGATTTCAAAGAGATAATCGCACAGGCCCGGAAACTTTTAACCGAACCTATGCCTGGACAGCCGGACAAATTATATATGGACTATTTCATTACAGGTAATCGCAGAAGGTATGAGAGCGTTGCCTTGCTCCGTCGGGAACGGGTTCGAACATTCGTATTGGCTGAATGTCTCGAAAACAAGGGAAGATTTCTTAACGCCCTTGAGCGGACCATTGAAATACTCTGCGCCGAGCCTACCTGGGTATATCCTGCCCACGATAAGGACTCCGACTGGCTGGGAACAAAAAAGCTGGCGAACTTCAGGGGCGAAGCCGTAACTATTGATTTGTTCTCGTCCCGGCTGGGCTGGTATCTGGCCACTGCTGATTACCTGCTGGGCGATAAGTTAACCGATAAGACAAGACAGCTGATTCGCAAAAATCTCTATCACCGGCTTTTTGAACCCTTCCGCAAAACAGCCACGGGACAGGACAATCGTATCTACTGGCTGAAGTTTAGGAACAACTGGAACTCCGTCTGTCTTTCACAGGTTACCGGGGCAGCTCTTGCAATAATCGCCGACAAACACGACCGGGCCTTTTTTGCAGCCGCTGCCGAAGCATATAGCGAAAACTTTGCCAATGGTTCCGGCAGCGATGG
>DATKWV010000231.1:0-10039 GCA_035529405.1 Sedimentisphaerales bacterium
GTTAAAAAAAAACTGCCCTATGTCGTTCCATTGACGACCGTTTATCTGCTGATTCTTCCGTACCGTTGTGCTGCCGGAGGCATGGTTTACTATGTAAGGGGCATTTGTAGCGTGCGATTCTGAGCTGGGCCACCACGCCAGAACCTTGTAGTTCCCGGCTGCGGGAATCGTAAAAAGCCACGTCGCACGGTCGTTGCCGGCACCCACCGTGTTGTAAATATAATTTTCCTTAAAGTATTCCACGTTGTCTGTTTGATAAAGCCGATACTGCACCCAGTTGCCGACCGTCGTGAATGAGGCAGACCACGGGGCTGTGTTGGTGATGTAATATTGCAAATGGCCGGCATTTTGAGGATTTGGCTGCTGGCCGGCGGCGGAATACCACGCAGGTTTGCCCGAATCCGGAAATCTTTCAACCGCGCTGTTGCGTACCGTTTCTATTTTATAATACGTGTTTGTCCCCGGCGGCTGATAAGTCAGATAATAATTATATGGCGGGTCTCCTCGCGGGTCATTGAAGTTGTATGGCATAATGCCGCTTGTGCCGTCTTTGAAAATCGGCCACCAGTACGGGTACGCCTGCCCGTTTCTCATGCCTGAGACATCAACATGTATCCACGGTGTGGAAAAATTCAATATCCTGTCGTCGTCGATATATCGAATGGCTTCTATTACCTGCCTCGATACTTCTGTCGATGTGGCGAACGACGGCCCCAGGCCGTAATTGGCGTGCCCGGCCAGAATAACGTGTGCGCCTTCGGTCGTAAGCGCCTGCTTGAGAGTGCTTATGTCTTTGACAAACCGGATTCTGTAGGTTCTGTTGAGGTTATTGTTTATGTATGTCCAGACTCCTCCCGACAGAGACGCGCCTATGCTTTGAAGCATCGATACATATTGAGGCTCCAGGTTTTCCCAGTTGTATATAAAAGCCACGTATATATTCTCTATTCCAATGCTCAGCGTTGCCGTTACCTCCGGCGACCAGGTGCCCTGATTGTCCCGGACGCTGAAGTATATCGTATGCGTTCCCGCCGACAGGCTCGAAGTGCTGAAAGTCCTGGATGTGCTCAAAGACCCGTTGATACTCGACCGCCAGTTGTAGCCCTGCACTGTCCCGTCGCTGTCGGTACCGTAACCGACAAAGGTTACCGTCTGTCCCGTGTTGGCGGGGTTGGGGGTTATACTGCTTATTGTCGCCGCCGGCGGCATATTCCCGCCGCTTTGATATACAAACCGCACCGCATCGGCGCATGTACTTGTCGGGTCCGGCTGGGCCGTGATGGTAACGTCGTAGCTTGACCCTGATGAAAAGGCATATTGCCCCAGGCTGTTCCATTGACCGCCGTTTGTCTGCTGATTGATATACACTCTGGCCGTACTGCTTACGTTTTCGATATCTACAGGAACATTGGCGCTTCTGGAAGGCCATTGCGTCCACCACATGTAAACCTCGTAGTAGCCGGTTGCGGTCGGCGAAAAGGTCCATATGTACGTGGAACCGTCCCGGCTCCAGTAAGAATCGGTCCCGTAAGGGTCGGGGGCGCCGGAAGCCGACCATGTGCCGGTATAGGATGTCGCCGTTGAACCGTTATCAATTATATCTCCGCCGGTATTTTCACGTATGCTCAGGTTGCGAGTAACCGGTTCCGATGCAGCCAAATCGTCATCATAAACTACAAAAGTAATAATGTGCTCTCCCTGCGTAAGATTGGATCTGGAGAAGCTGCTGCTGTTACTTAGGCTGCCATCAATACTTGAAGTCCAGTTGTAGGCCGTTATGCTGCCGTCAGAGTCCTGCCCGTGCCCGGCGAAGTTTACCGTTTCACCCACCTGTGCCGGATTGGGGACAATGCTGTCTATTACAGCCACCGGGGGGGTATTTGCGGCCCCCTGATATACAAAACGCACTGCGTCAGCACAGGTGCTTGTGGGGTAAGGCTGGGAAGTAATGGTTACGGTGTAGCTTGAGCCGGCTGAAAAATCGTATTGGCCCAGGCTGTTCCACTGACTGCCGTTTGCCTGCTGGTTTACATAGACTCTGCTCGTACTGTCGGCATCTTTGATATCGACCGGGACGCTGGTACTGCGGGATGACCATTGTGTCCAGCACATATAAACCTGGTAGTTGCCGGAGACCGTTGGTGAAAAAGTCCACGTATATGTAGAACCGTCTCTGCTCCAGTACGAATCGGCGCCGTAAGGGTCGGGCGCGCCGGAAACCTGCCACGTTCCGGTATAGGATGTTTCGGGCTGGCCGTTGTCGATTATTTTTTCAACCGTTGCCTGGACGACACTGAGATTGCGGCTCACCGGCTGCGAGGCGGCATTATCATCGTCGTACACTGTAAACGCGATTACGTGATTGCCCACTGTCAGCGCGGACGTCGAAAAAGAGCTTTGATTGCTTAAGATGCCGTCAATACTCGAACTCCAGTTATATGCGGTTATGGTCCCGTCGCTGTCTTGCCCATGACCGGCGAAGTTTACCGTTTCACCCGCTTGTGCCGGATTGGGGGTAATGCTGTCTATTGTGGCTGTCGGCGGCACATTTCCAGTCGCTTGATACACAAACCGCACGGCATCGGCGCATGTACTTGTCGGGTCGGGCTGGGCTGTGACGGTTACGTTGTAGCTCGACCCTGACGAAAAAGCATATTGGCCCAGGCTGTTCCACTGACTGCCGGTTTCCTGCTGGTTTACGTACACTCTGGTGGTACTGCCTGCATCTTCGATATCAACCGGAACGCTGGTGCTTCTGGACGGCCATTGCGTCCAGCACATATACACTTCGTAGTCGCCGGATACCGTTGGTGAAAAAGTCCATGTATATGTAGAACCGTCTCTACTCCAGTACGAATCGGCGCCGTAAGGGTCGGGCGCGCCGGAAACCGACCACGTTCCGGTATAGGATGTTTCGGACTCGCCGTTGTCGATTATTTTTTCGATTGTCGCCTCAACAATGCTCAGATTGCGGCTGACGGGCTGGCTGGCGGCATTATCATCGTCGTACACTGTAAACGTGATTACGTGATTGCCCACTGTCAGCGCGGACGTCGAAAAAGAGCTTTGATTGCTTAAGATGCCGTCAATACTCGAACTCCAGTTATATGCGGTTATGGTCCCGTCGCCGTCTTGCCCATGACCGGTGAAGTTTACCGTTTCACCCGCTTGGGCCGGGTTGGGAGTTATGCTGTCTATTACAGCCACCGGCGGCGTGTTTCCGCTGGCTTGATACACAAAACGGACCGCATCGGCACATGTGCTTGTTGGGTCTGGCTGGGCTGTGACGGTTACATTGTAGTTCGACCCTGATTGAAAATTATACTCACCAAGACTGTTCCATTGACTGCCGTTTTCCTGCTGGTTTACGTACACCCTGGTCGTACTGCCTGCGTCTTCGATATCAACAGGAACGCTGGTGCTTCTGGACGACCATTGCGTCCAGCACATATAAACCTCGTAGTTGCCGGAGACCGTTGGTGAAAAAGTCCACGTATATGTAGAACCGTCTCTGCTCCAGTAAGAATCGTCACCGTAAGGGTCGGGCGCGCCGGAAACCTGCCATATTCCCGTTTGCGAAGTGGCCGAATCCCGGTTATCGATGATGGTATCGTTGCCGCCTGAGCCGACGGCCAAAAGTGTTGTGGCTGGCTGCGACCACACGCCCGCGTTGTCCTGTACCTCGAAAGAAATCTGATGACTGCCCGCCGAAAGAGATTGTGTCGAAAACTGCTGTGCATTGCTCAGTACCCCATCAAGGCTTGAAGTCCATTGATATGCGACGATACTTCCGTCGCCGTCTTCTCCATGCCCGCTGAACTGGACTGTTTGGCCTTCGTCGGCAGGGTTCGGCGCAATTGAGTCGATATAGGCCGTCGGCGGCGAATTCTGTGATACCAGCCTGAACCAGACTGCATCGGCGCAGGTGCTTACCGTTGACCCGTACGAAGCGGTGATGGTTACGCTGCCGCTTGTACCGAAGTCGTACGTACCTAAACTGTTCCACTGCCCGGCGTTCTCGTGCTGGTTGATTGTAACCGTCTCGTAGCCGCCGTAGTAATTAATCGTACCCGAGATACTGGTTGACCTTGAAGGCCACTGAGACCACCACATCAGGACTTCGTAAGTACCTGCAGGCTGGGAGTCGAACCTCCACGTGTACGTGGCTCCGTCACGGGCCCACAAACTGTCGGCGCCGTACGCCAGCGTTCCGGATGATATGCTCCAGGTTCCTGTATAGGATGTGTTGGTATCGCCGTTGTCAACTATCACGTCGGCAAAAGCGTCTGAGGCATTCAGGCTCAGAACAATTAAGCTCAGTAAAACACTTGCATATAACCGCTTTTTTCTGTCGTCTGTTCGCTTTGAGGTGTTCATCTTAACACCCTCCTTTCTTTGGCTTGTTTTTTCAATTTGTATCTTTGACTGATTGATTCTGTCCGGTTGTTGATTGATTGACGCTCATTGTCGTTGCGTTTGCGGCAGTTGTACCCGGGTAAAAGTGTTTTTTAAAGCGTGCTGGTTAGACTCCGTCCCCGTCGGTTTCACCAAAAATATAATCACATCCTGAAAAAGCTCTTACGCAGCCGTATTGGTGCCGATTTCAGCCACCGGTTTTTTAATCTGTTTGAGAAATTCCACTTTCAGCGGTACTGTAATACTCAGCCGCTTTGACTTTACCGTTCCGGTCGGGCAAAAAATCCAGTATCACCTCTGTCATATCCGCTGCTGCCGTGCGAACCGAATTTTCCAGGGCCGAGCTTATCTGAACCGCTGCTACATAACGGGCAGGGTCGCCCGAAGTGTTTGGCGTCCGCCACATCAGACCTGAAAAACCGCTTTCGCTGCTGATAATCTGCCCGTTCAGAACGTAATAGCTTAACACTACGGTTTGTTCCTCAGCATCGCCTTTATAAAAGCGGTGGATTGAGCATGGTATGGTCTTGCCTGCAAGGCTAAGCACATGTGCCTGGATACTTGCCTCGTGTACCCATCCGCTGGCAACATAGCAAATCTGCGGCCGATGACCCACCATGGTCCTGGGCCGACCCGTATAGCCCACGTAAACGCTTACCCATCGCCCGCTGGCCTTCTGCACGAAAACGCGATGTAAAAAATCATCGTTACCCCCGGCCTGCCTGATATGTTCTGGTATGGCTGCTTGCCTGCCGACCCAACCGTTCACCTCGGCGGGAAATGTGCTCAGCGGTACGGGTAATAATACAGGCCTGTCGGTTACCAGCTCCAGGCGCGATGCCGCAACACGGTAAACCCACCCTGTTACTAAAAGAGCACTCAACGCCGCCAGCCAGGCCTGCCAGAATCCAGCCTTATTTCTGCTCGCAACTGAAGAATACCCGTATATCTGACATTGCCTGCCGGTTGCGGCGCTTGAAATGGACATCAGAATTCTCTTCACCGGCGTGCCCCCTTTGCGATAAATAAACCGTCGGGCTTTATCTTGCCTGGTTTTTTATATCAAAGCTATTCGCGCAGTAATACTTCAGCGGCAGAAATATCTGTCCGCTGAACTTCTTGTCAGTACCTAATCCAAATAGTCCGGTCTGTAAATCAGCAAGAACCCTTTTTTGACATCAGTAAAACACCGGTGTTTCTATCAGGGAATACTTTACCGAAGCTTAGTGACATGACCGCTGTGGCCGACATTCGGAATCATCCGGTCTGCGGTGTCTGAATAAACCGGCTTTGGATTTGGCTGATTCGTTCAGCCCGTAACGGTAAAAGCGACTGTTTGGCTGCTGTGATTTTGCACTCGACCCCTTCCGGTTCCTGAAAGAAGAAATTTTGGCAAAAACACACTGTTGGTGTGTTACGTATGGTGCTATCGAGGCAGGGTCTGCCGATTGCACTGAAAAAATATGTATATACAGCTCATCTGTAACGTAGTTTTTTGCTTCGACCGTATATGGGCGGGATAGATACTGGGAGGGTTTTCGTTATGCTCTTAAAAAGTATATTCGTGTGGCCGAGGTTCCCCGAAAAGCTCCAGCCGCTGTACGAGCTTGCCTACAATTTGTGGTCCGTTTGGAATTACGATGGGCTGGGTTTATTCTACAGAATAGACACCCGCCTGTTCAGAAAAGTTAAACATAATCCTCTCAAACTCCTGCACAGCCTCAGCAGGGAAAGGCTGGAAGATTTATCCAGAGACAAACAGTTTCTATCTGAGCTTGACCGGGTATGGGCGAAATTCCAGAATTATATGAGGGCTCAGGGAGCATTAGAAGACGAATTCGGCGGTAAATGCGGATTGGCCCCCGAAGATACAATCGCCTACCTGTCGATGGAGTTTGGTCTTCACGAGTCTATCGGTATGTACGCGGGGGGTCTGGGGATATTGGCCGGAGATTTTCTTAAAGGTGCCTCAGACCTTGGGGTGCCGGTGGTTGGTATAGGACTTCTGTATAAATTCGGTTATTTCAACCAGCATATCGACCTAAAAGGGTATCAGCAGGAGGTATTTACACGGTTTGAAAATTATCTTATACCTGTCAAGGAACTTTATGATTCACACGGCAACTGGGCCCACATAACGGTGCCGATTCTCAATGAGCAGGTAACCGTCAGGGTCTGGCAAATCGATGTCGGTAAGGCCCGCCTGATATTGCTGGATACGGATATTGAAAGTAACCCGCCGAATCTTCGCGATATTACTCATCAGCTCTATGTCGGCGAACGCGAAAAGCGAATGCAACAGGAGCTTGTTCTGGGCTTGGGCTCTATAAAGGCCCTGGCTGTCTGCGGTATAGAGCCTAAGGTATATCATTTTAACGAAGGGCACTGTGCCTTCGGGGTCATCGGCCGGTTACACGACTTAATGGTTGATAAAAACTTCTCATTTTCCGAAGCCAGGGCCATTATCCGCGCATCGACGGTTTTCACTACGCATACGCCCGTTATAGCCGGTAATGAGCATTTTCCCGCCGATTTAGTGAAAAAGTACCTCCAGCCTTACATTTCGGCCATGGGGCTTTCTTTTGACCGGGTCAGCGAGATGGGCAGCATCAACGGCGACACAAACGTCTTCTGGCTTCCTGCATTTGCGATAAGATTTTCAAGTCAGATAAACGCCGTTTCAAAACAGCACGCCCAGCAGGCCCGAAAAATGTGGTCGAGCATCTTCCCCGACAGACCCATGCTCGAAATCCCCATATCATCTATTGCCAACGGAGTGCACCATTCCTGGATAAGCCCCCCGTTTATTGACCTGTTCAACCGTTATCTTGGCCCCGATTACGTATATTTCGGCAAAAAAGGCTCCGTCTGGAGCAACATTTACAATATTCCCGACGAAGAATTATGGGAGGAACATCGCAGAAACAAAAGGGATTTGGTCAATTTTATAAGGCGCCAGTTCACGGAAAAAATGATTATGGGCGGCTACTCTTTCACCCGGATGTTCAGCGTAAATCGCCTTCTCAATACCGACTATTTGACCGTGGTTTTTGCAAGGCGATTCGCCGGTTACAAAAGAGCAACGTTGATTCTGACCGATAAACAGCGATTCAAAAAAATCCTCACCAATCCCGCAAGACCGATGCAGATAATTTTCGCCGGAAAAGCGCATCCCACTGATGTCCAGAGTAAGGCCATGATAAAGGAAATTATTGATTTTGCAAAAGAATACCAGGTCGAAGACAGGGTCATTTTCATCGAGGATTACGACTTGAATACGGCAAAGCATCTGCACTGGGGGGCCGATGTCTGGCTCAACAACCCTGCACAGGATATGGAGGCCAGCGGAACCTCGGGCATGAAAGCCGCTATGAACGGTGTTTTACATCTCAGTACTCTCGAAGGCTGGTGGCGACAGGGCTACAACGGCAGGAATGGCTGGGCGATAACGGCGGGAAATCTCTATGACAAATGGGACCTGCAGACGATTGCAGATGCAAACCAGCTCTACGACCTGCTCGAGCACGAGATAACCGACCTGTACTATACCCGAAGCGAAGTGGACGTACCACGGGTCTGGGTAAGAATGATGAAGGATTTGATATTTTCCGTCGTTCACAATTTCAATATAAACAGAACGCTTTGTGATTATCTTAAGGATGCCTACATACCCGCAATGGACCAGACCGCACGCCTGGCGACAGACAGCTACAAACTCCTTAAGCAGGCCGTGAAAGAAGAAGAACTGGTGCTGAGGTACTGGGACAATATAAAGCTGGTGTCTTTGGCAATCAGCGGCCCCCAAAAAGAAAAGTTGACCGAAGGTCAGACTGTCGAAGTACGCTGCGGCGTAAATTTCGGCCAGGCCGGCCCCGAACTTTTCACCGTCGAGCTGTTTTACATGTACAACCACGAAACAGCTTATGAAGTACTGCCGATGGAACCGAAACAGCAGCAGGCCAATCTGATGTATTACACATATTCTCTTGAAATCAAAGGGTATGGCTCGCAGAGTCTGAACGTTAGAATAAAACCGGCCAACCTGGTCATACAGGATATACACCCCCAGTTAATCAAATGGGCGGATTAGACGACAGCACATAGCTTTGTGCCGATGCCTCCCAGCTTATCCTCGAGGCGTGCTTTTGCGCATTCAGAAAATAACGCTTCCTTTTATTGTCTGTCAGCGGCAGAAAATTGAAGATACGCTCGGCGTGTTTCGACAGAAGTCTGTTTTCCATATCATTGCGCTGGTTTATCGTGAGGTTTCTCAGGCAATTGCAGCTTAATTTTTTTCCCGTGGCGATAAAGTCCAGTATATAAAACGGCTTGACCGCGGCGTCCCTGAAGTTTTCTTTCAGAAACCTGGCAGCACCGCATGAAGACGATAGTACGGATGTGCCTCCGAACGGAATCGTTTCGATTTGCGCAATACCGAATGGCTCGTACACGGATAAACCAAACTCCGCATCCGAGGCCAGCCTCAGGTCCTCAAGTCCTGTCTGCTGCGGCACACGTTTGCCGCAGCTTGTTCTTCCGAACCCGAACTGATTGATGAACACCCCCTTTATCGCTTTGGACCGCGCGTTGAACAGCTGCAGGTAGTTGTATATTTCTTTCTCTGCCCCGATAAGGTCGGGCCAGCCTTCCTTGTGAAGAACCGGCCAGCCGTATTCGGCCTCCATGCTCAGAATTTCTTCAGGAGTTCTGCAGATTGTCATCAAAGTGGACAAAAGCACGTAAACACCCTTGAGCTTGTGAGAGTCAAAAATCTCGTCCAGATAATACAACATCGCAATGTCTCTCCACAAACCCTTGCTGACTATCAGCCGGGTAACATGCGTGAATATCGCATCAGGACGAAAATTGAATAATGTCTCTGTGTATTCCTTTATACGCTCGCAGGACTGCTGCTTTTGCTCGAAACTGATTTTTCTGGCGGGCGCTGCGTTGTAAACCACCTTGACCTTGTCGGCGGCAGTCTCGCCGACCAGAAACAGATACTCGTCTTTTACATGGTCGCCGACGGCGAATATGTGGTCGAATTTGACCGTCCTTTTAACCAACTCATTTCTTGAGCTGTGCGCTTGGTCGCCGAAAACCTCCTCAAGGCCTTTGTGTTGTCCCGCCTTAGCCAGGATATTATAGAAACTTATGTCGTGACCGGTATGTTTTTCCACCAGCGACCTCGCCGTGGCTACCTCGTGAGCCACGAATACGGTCCTGTGTTTTTTGCCCGCCATCAGGGCCGACAATACCGATGCCACGCCCATGTATTCGTGCGCAAAAAGGTAATATACCGCCTTGTCGCCGTAAAGTTTCTCGAGTATTTCAAGAAAGGGTATGGCAATCCTCAGGTATTGTTCGTAATCCCAGTCGTCCTTATACTGGTCCGATTCAATCCCGAACTTGCTCCATAAGGCGTACTTGAACTTAGTAACCTCTTGCTCATTCATTTTGCTTATGCTGACATTTATGACCTCAACCGTTGTATGCTTTGTAATGTTGAACTCGCTGACAAGCTCGCGCTTGCCGTAGATAATATCTATGTTGTATTTTTTGATTATGTCATCCATCGCAGCCGTATAACCGCCTGCATCATAGTTATCATGGCTTGAAAACA